>JANODW010000462.1:0-14618 GCA_031412875.1 Pirellula sp.
GTCCCTCACTCTGAAAAAACAGATCATTCCGAGTGAGGATTCCCCATGAGAAATAGATCGAAGGATTCCCGTTTGGTCAACGGCCAACCAATGCGGCTCGACTACACAAGCAACGGATTACGAGCTAGGGCAAAGATTCGAGGATCGGTTCACTACTTGATTGGATCGCTTTGTACCGTGACAATACGTCCGGTCCAGCGCTGCCCAATGCATTGCGGGCTCGCAACGATTCTCCACTCGCACCCAAAGCTTTTAAAAAGTGTCCAACGTACCTCCAGGAAAACCGGCCAAAAGCATCGGGGATTTGCTGCGCGAGTTTCGCGAACACCGCGATCAAATGCGCAGCGAGCTGAGCAAGACGATCGTTGGTCAGGACGAAGTGATCGAACAACTCTTCGCCGCCATCTTTACAAAAGGCCATTGCCTGCTCGAAGGGGTACCCGGCCTCGCGAAAACACTGATGGTTTCTTCGCTTGCCAAAATCCTCGATGTGCACTTCAAACGGATCCAGTTCACCCCGGACTTGATGCCCTCGGATATCACCGGAACCAACGTCTTAGAAGAAGACGCGCAGGGCAAAAGGGAGTTTCGATTTGTTGAAGGCCCCATTTTCACGAACATCCTGCTCGCGGACGAAATCAACCGAACGCCGCCCAAGACCCAAGCTGCCCTCCTGCAAGCCATGCAAGAGCGCGAAATCACCGTCGGCCGGAATACCTATCAGTTGCCCGAACCGTTTTTTGCCATCGCAACGCAAAACCCCATCGAACAGGAAGGTACCTATCCGCTTCCTGAAGCCCAATTGGACCGCTTCATGTTCAACATCAAAGTTGGATATCCCAGCGCCGAGGAAGAAGAAAAGATTTTGACATCGACGACCCGCAGCGAAAAGCCGGACGTATCGAAAGTGCTTTCCGCTCGGGCCATCTTGAACATCCAGAAGCTTGTCATGAGTGTTGCGGTCAGCCCGTTCATCGTGAAGTACGTGGTCGCGTTGGTGCGGGCCACCCGCCCCAGCGAGCCCGATGCGCCCGAGGTCGTGAAAGAGCTATTGGACTTTGGAGCCGGGCCGCGAGCAGGCCAGTTTTTAATCCATGCCGGCAAAGCGATCGCCGCAATGGACGGTCGATTCAGCGTCGGTATCGAAGACATCCGCAAGATTGCAATCCCGGTCCTCCGCCACCGCTTGAGCACGAATTTCCAAGCCCAAGCGGAGGGGATGACCACCGACAAGATCATCCTGCGGCTGCTGAAGGACATCAAGGAGCCGAGCGTTCCGAAGTACGGCGGGATCGATGCTGCCAAGTCGTAATCAGTTCGTAATCAACGATAGGGCCTAACGTTTGGGAGGTTCGGATTCGCGGACGATAGTGCCGTGCGCCGGATCCAGAATGAGCAGTGAGAACCGTTGTGTCCCATCCAAATCGTTCGTGCTCAGCGATGCATAATCGAATTGGCCTCGCAGATCGGTATACCCATCTTTGTAGAACTTGGTCTGCCCCGCCGCATCGCGAGAATAGACTTTGACATAGGCTCCCTCGAGCGGTTGAAGACCTTGTTTGGTGAGAACTTGCAAACGCCCCAAATTGGGAGAATGATTGACCACCAGCGAATTCGCGTACAACACTAGATTTCTGGTCAGCCCTCCGCCGGTCACTTCAACTACGATATTCTTGTTCTTTAGTTTCTCTGGGATGGCGATCGTCGCTTCGGTAGCTCCCGCAGACTTTTCTATCTTGATCGCATCGACAAGATTCGGCTCGATCATCCGAACCCGTCCGCCATCCTGCTGTGCAAAGGGACTTCGGCTAAACAACAGTTCGATATCCACCAAATAAAACTTGACATCGATACGTTCCAGATTCCGATGGCGGACAACGATGCGTTCGCCATCCTGTATCAACTCCAAAGCCGGCAACCCAGCCGACTCATTTGTATTTTGTTGCTCCCTCGCATTGGACAGCAGGCGGTTGGCCGGATCGGTCTTCCAATCTTGAGTCGATACGACATCGGCTGTTTTGCCGGCTTGAATGGCCTTGCGTTCTGCGATCTGCGCACCGACTTGAACAAACCAATCCTTCCATCGCGGGTTGGGATAAGCAGCGTATTTCTTGGCCAACGCGTCCGCTTCGTCAAACCTGCCTTGCAGCATGTTTAAGTACGCAGCAAAGCAATCGTACTGTATTTTGCTTTCCAGTTTGGCAGCCTCGATCTTTCCAAAAGTCGCGATCGCCTCTTCCAATCGATTCTGAAGGATCAGGTAGTAGACCAACGCAAGCCGTTGCTCCGCATCCAAACTTTTTTGATAACTTAGCACTCGCATCAGTTGTTCGTATTGGGCCGCAAGCCCATCGTTGAGAATAACTCGCTTAGGACCCAATAGGTGCGTGCGAGCCACGATCAGCGGCCGGAAGTCTAAGTGTTCGAATTGCAGTCGATCGACTGGATCAATATCCATTATCTCAGAAGTAAAGGTTGGACTGACCCGACTAACGATGGCACTATTGCTCTCTAGGAACTCTCGCAACCTAGGTGCATCATTGTGTTTCAACGAATAGGCCCAAAGGATGGGATTGTAAATTCCATAGTCGCTCAGACGCGTTAAGCAATTTGTATAGAATGCTTTGTTGGCCATTCTCCAAGCGATTGCCTCGAGATTGATCTTGAAAAGATTCGCACCCTTGAGATGCTCCAGAACTTGATCGTCTGAACCCCATGCAGCAACATAGGCCCATGAGCTTTCGTCAATGGAATCCGGAGTGTCAAGCACTTTCAAGTTGGCCGATGGAATAGCGATCGCGATTTTGTCACCGACGGCAATTTGTGCACCATAGTGTTCGAACGCTCCCGACTCTGGGAAATAGAACTTGGTACTCAGCTCCTGCGTGGCGAAGGGAGCTAGGTCGAGCTTTTGCCCGTTAACCACCTTGGCCTTTTCTAAAGCGATCGCACCTTGCGGAATCTGCTGCAGTGCATTGACGCGAACGATCGCAGCGCTCGGGTTGGTTAGCACGACTCGCAATCGATAGACGGTTCCTTTGATTAAGGATTGGGAGGGGACCGGCTTCGCATCGTCACCCGAGTCGGACGCGAGAAAAATGCTTTGGCTCGCCAAGATAGTGGCCACATCCTCGCTCAGTTCCTTGCGCTCCAGCCCTTGCACGAAGGCGATCGAATCATTTGCAGTGGCGGCGATCAAGCGATCTTTCTCGACACTGAGCGCGGCCGGCTTGGCTTCCAAGGGCAAGCCGAGAACTGCGATCGCGAGAAGAGCTTCCTGAAATTGACTTGCAGCCACGTCGATGTTCTTGCTCAAAAAAGGCTTATCGCCTGAATGATTCAAGAAGTCGAGCCAGTATGCATTCGGACGGACCAGTTCGCTCGTTTGATTGGCCAGCGGTATACGGTAGAAATTGCTTTCCGCCCATTTGCGAGTGGTCTCAAGAGCTTGGTAGAGTCGTTGGAGTTTCTTTTTGTCAGTTCCTCCACGTTTCATCGAGAGCGTGCGTGTCGATTCGGGCTGATCCCGCACGGACCTCGCTTCTGCTTCTCCCAGCTCCAATTTTCCAAGGCTGTCGGAATCAAAAAAAGCTTCGGCGGGTTTATTGAACATCTCGACGGACAATTGCGAGCGGTCGAGAATTTCTTCTCGCAAAAGACGCCCATTGGCATACCCTGCTTTGTTCCCATCGATCGCTCCAAATCCATAAAGTGCCTCCATGGAATCCAATGAGGAACTCATCAGCGCCTTGCTAAAACGAACAGACTGTTCGGCGGAATTGATTGGAATCGAACGGATCCAGTCCCCCATCCATCGTTTGGCACTAGCAGATTGCGAGTCCACTCGCTTTGCCAAAAGCACGCGTTCCACCGCATTGAGCTGAGCCAATTTCCACGGCCGAGTGTAGCTGGAAAGATCCAGGCCCAGGACATAGTCGTCCATGAATTGTTTCTGCATCTTGTTCGATAAGTACGGACGTACCACGCGATCAAAGAATTTTTGGTCATGCACCGACAAGAAGAGGTTCATTTCATGGCATGCGAGGTCAGCATAATGCCTCTCTTTTTGCTCATCGGACAGCGTTGGCCATCGCGTTAAGCTTTCAAATTTGTCGAATTCGCTGTTGTTGTTCAAAAGCGTTCGGTAGAGCTGGATAACATCTGGGATGGAGCTAAAGATTCGGACTCGCGTCGAAGCCGCATCACCCAAGTCGTTGTTTTCGGAGGGAGGGAGAATGCGAACGCTCTGTATCTCGGCCAACCGCTCGGTTGCCGCAAAAGCTTTGGCCAAACGTCGGTCATGCAATTCGCGTGGCTCGGTCATGGGCAGATGGACGGTACGGGTGGTTGCACCGCCTGGGTGGACCACGATCACTGTGATGCTCGGCAACCCCTTGAGCAATTTGAGATCGACCGAAACAATGCCATCTCCATCGCAACGGCCATTGGCCAGCAGTAACGACGCTCGCTTGAGGAATTCGAATTCAGGGGCCCCGTCGGCTGCAACCACTTGTTTGGCTTCGGCACCTCGCATCCCCGTTCCGCCCGGGCCAGCCATGCCAGGCGCGATCGCCGCCATGGGGTCGCCGGTGGCAGCGGTTTGCGTGCTGTTTTGGGTAACCGACAATTCCCACGGATTGAGCAAGGTACTCGGATGCGGCAGCAAGCTTCCAAGGTATTTCTTTAAAAACTGTCGCTGGAGGACATATTGGTATTCCTCGTCTAGCTTCAGCGAGTTGATGTAGAAGCTCGGAAGTTTAAAGCGAGCTGAAGAAGCCAATGGGAAGTCGGCTGCGGGGAGACTTTGGCCAAGGCCAGCGTTGGATTCGTAGGCATTGGCAACCACATGCACACGCGTGAAGGGATCTTGATTGCCGAGTTGGACGAGGAGCTTTTCGTCGGTCCATTTGACCTCTTTCACATGGACGTTTCGAACACGATTGGTCTCAAGGATTTTGGTGGGGCTGACCAGCATGTTTCCAACTCGTTCCCCGTTGATCACTCGGATTTGCATACCGCTCCCTGACCAATGGTCTGTCAAACGATAGGAACCCGGTTCCAGTCCATTGATTTTGACTAGACCATCCGCAATGGTGACCTTGTGCGAGTGGATTTCGGAAACGGCACCTCCCCGAAACTCGATGAGGCTCAGCCGGGAAAATTTCTTGTCACCGGGTACAAGCCGTTGAGGGCCGCGTTCGGCACCATCGGCAGCGTTCCAAACAGTCTCGATCGGCTGCCCCGCAAGGGCATGGAAAACGGACGGCCAATTGGGCATTTCCCGAGTCAATGTAAAATCGCGAGGGGCGATCGCATCGGCGGACGCTTTGAATCGTTCGACGTTAGGAAGAGGCCCCAGGTCGATTATCCCTTGATCATTCGTTGCCAGTCGAATCGATACCGTTGGGGTGATGCCGAACAGTTTAAACTCAAGCTGAACGGCGATACGCGCCGCCGGTTCGCCATTGCGGCCTCGTACTTCGAGAGTATTCCCTTTGTCTGTTTGCGACCAGAAAAAATCACGGGTTTGCGACGTTCGGGCCATTCCATTCAAGACGACCCGGTGGGATGCCGAGACAGGAACACGCGAATTGTTGCTCAACTTCAACACTTGACCGCTGAGCGTCAGTTCGATGCTTGCCAAGCGTTGAGGAGTCAAGAAAGAATGGATCCATTCGCCGTTGTCCGCCAGCTTGATGTCTGGGATCGTCTGGGTCGCCGAGATCCCATCGAGGTCCGTCGACACGATCGTCAGGGTAGGTTTGTCGAGTTGGGAAAGCGAAACAAGCTGCCCGTTGCAAAGCAAATTCGAGCGGATGGCGATGGTGGCTTTGGCACCCGCGAGCAGCGACTGTGGGTCCAAAAGGAAGCCCGCTTGCAGTCGATAGTTTTCGCTATTTTGAACAAACTGCTGCACCGAAGCGATGGCGCCATCGACCAGGATCAGCGAATCGGTTTTGGTCTCACTTGAGAAGGGAATGACGATATCCCCTTGTTCGTCGGGAGAGAATTCGCGGGACCCAAAAATCACTTTCGCAGTCGGAGCATATTTGCCTTCGGCATCGTAAATCCGGAACGTATCGCCGGCATCGGACATACGCTGGGTGGCATGCAATTGTCCTTTTTGAACCAATGTACGGCTGCGTTGCCCGCCGGCGAGCAGATCGATCACCCACGCTCCGCCGCCGTCGAGTTCAGGCAATTCGAGCACTTCTCGGTGCCGCAATTCCGAGGGCTGGGAAAATGCC
Organism: Pirellula sp.; assembly: GCA_031412875.1. Taxonomy (GTDB): domain Bacteria; phylum Planctomycetota; class Planctomycetia; order Pirellulales; family Pirellulaceae; genus JBKCUI01. Next base: position 6,249 of record JANODW010000462.1, read on the forward strand.
AATCGCTTCTCCACGTTCGCCACGAGGCCATCGAGATCGAGGTCGGTCCCGATCGGTAGTTTGCGTTGTTCGAGAATGTTTCGAGCGTTGAGCCGATAGACTTTGACGAGCAGTTCGTTGACGTTTTTCAGGTCCAGCGTGAGTCGAACGGGATCGCTTGGCCGATAGTAAGTGGGGTTCTGGATTGTGAATTTAAGTTCGATACGCGACTGGAGCTCGCGTTGTTCGTCGGGTGTGAGTTGGGCATAGTAAGTTTTGGCATCACCGATCCCAAAGAGGATCTTGGTCGATGCAAAGACGCGGCGCAGAAAGTCGCTATCGATGACGGTTGAAAAGGAGTCGATCGTTGCGTCCGTTTTGAAGAAATGCTCAAGATAGGCATGCACGAGAAGAGAATCGTCACCGATCGGGTCGAGCATCGCCTCGTCTTTGTAGTTCACGCCGAAATCAACTTGAGGCCGTCGGGTCAGTTGGGCAGCATAGTCGCGATTGAGGAAAGGGCGGGGGCTTGGAAGTTTGAGGTATCTCAAAAAGCGGTCGCGGTCCATGTTGCCGTCGCGTAGGTCGAACTGCAGTCGATGGTACAAGACGTTTGCGATGAGGCTGTTTTGCGATTCGGGTAGTCCATTGACGAAAGCTTCTAGAGCAGTCAAGTGTTCGCGAAGAACTTTTCGGTCATCGAGGGAAGCGTCATCGTCAGGACGAATGCGACGCAATCTCGCTTGCACGAATGCTTTGGACTCAATCAGTTTCGGCATGCGCTTCTGAAGCTCGATCAGTTGCTGCGACGTCAACAGGTTGTGAATAGGTGCCCAGCCAAAGCCGCGAGAATCGGGCAATGCAAGTTCGCGTTGGATGGCATCCAGCAAATCGGGTGTGTCTACGCGGTCGAACCGTTCCAGCCATGCCCTCAGCGTTGTGGGTTGGTCAAGGAAGGGCATCAAGTGAGCCAGAGCGACGTTCTCTATCGCTCCTGGATTGTTGGCTGAATTGCGAAGCATCGATTTCCAGTCGAGAACATTCGGATCCAGTTGGGTTTGGAGCTCGGCCGTTTCGTTTTTTCGAGGAGCCGGATGGTCGACGTTGATTCCAAATTCAGATCGCAAGTGATCGAGAGTGGCTTTCGAATGCGTTCGATATTCGAGCAGGAACTGCCGAGTCTGCATCCGAGTGGTCTGTTCATTGAGTCCCGATTTCGCAATCCAAGCGTCCAGATGCGATCGCGCTTCTGCGATTTTCCCTGTGGTCTGGCAATGCAGGCAATGGTAATAAAAATAGGGATCTGTGCCGGGGATCAGTTCGCGTAAGACAGCATCGCGATTGTCAGCCAAGGCAAATCGCTCGCTAAATCCGATTTCTTGGGACAAAGCGGCTGGAACACTTGCCAAACCTGCGATGGAAATGCCAATAAACAGACCAATAGAACTCTGGACAGCGCGCATGGTTGCACTCGAAGGGGATTCGCGAGGTAGATTCGTACTACCAGGATAGACGCTCTGCGAAGAATGCAGTTCCCAGAAATACGAGAGAGCTTAGAAAACCCCGGTTAACGCATGCGGCAGGTTGGAACATACCAGCCGTCGTTTTGGGACCATTGGCCCGAATGAGAGACCATTGGCCGCAACTGAGAGACGGACGGGACAATGGTCCCATCCTACGGTTGGAATGATCCCGCCGTTCGCAAAAGGCCGGAACTAACGGCGGATTTGGCCAGATTGGGTATAGGGGAGCTGGCTGCTATTGCTGCTAGAAGGCAATGAGTAACCGCCATTTTGTCGGACGGGAACCGGCTGAATGTTGGAAGCTCCGAGATTTTGCTGGTTCGGGTAGCTTGACACCGAGTTGGGAAGATAAGCCGTCTGACCCATCCCCGAAGCCGGATAGTTCGGTTGCTGGTACGCTTGCTGCGGGTACGAAGGTGACAGGTAACCGGTCGGTTGCTGATAAGCAGTGGGTTGCTGGTAGCCGGGTTGCTGGTAGCCGGGCTGTTGATACGCGGGCTGCTGCTGATAGCCTGTTTGTGGCGAGTAGTGAGCTGGTGTCTGTTGGTAGGGCGACGGTGCATAACCCTGTTGCTGGTAATGCTGTGCTTGTTGCGATTGCTGTGGATAATAGGGTTGCTGTTGGTACTGCCGCTGGCTTTGTTGTTGGCTTTGTTGCTGTTGGTGCAGCAATTGTTGATACGCCACTTGCTGCTGCTGCTGGGGCGTCATGTAGCTGGCGTTGCTAGCGGGGATCTTCAACGGATTGTAGGGTGACGGATTGTGGGTGTGTTCCCCTTGGACGGCGTGCAGGATTTCGGTCGCGACGCCCCAATTCTGCTGTGCGGCTTGGTGCTCCAAATCATTGAGATGCTGGCTCGCTGCCCGCCGCAACTCGGAGGCTTTGTTTCCGTTTAAAGAAATGGTTGGAAATCCATCGACCATCTTGATGTTGAGCCAACCGAAAATAACCATGGCCGGTACACCCACGAGCAAGATGAGCGAGCCCAAGCGGGTATCGGCAACGCGTTGGATGGGGGCGGGCATTGCAAGAGCAATTAGCCTCGCAGCGCTTTGCGATGTTGAGCGTCGCCTCCTAGTTCGGGCCATGTAATGTTCACTCCTAACGGCCAAACAGTCTGATTTTCGGGTCGAATACCCATCAGCAAGGCAAGCCGTTTCGGCACACTATCAAATGACGAACCACGATGCGAGAGCGATTTTTTTCCTTTTTAGGCCTGCGGCGGGATCATTACTACCGTAGGATGGGACGATTGTCCCGTCCGTCTCTCATTTCGGGCCAATGGCCTCTCATTTCGGGCCAATAGTCCCAAACGACGGCTGGTATGTTTCAGCCTGCCGCTCGCTTTAGATGGGACTTAGAACGGTTCTCAGCAAAGCGATCAAGTCTGTTTTTGCAACGAGCTCTGCGTTGGTTTCGGGGGCCTTGCGCGGCGTTGGTGCCCGCGACGATGCAATCTGCTTCGCAAGGGATTGGGTAACTGGAACTGGCGTTTCCTGTCGCAGTGGCCAATAAGCGTTTTGGCCATCGACGATGCGGAGTTTGCCGTGATGTTTGCGCGCCAGGTGCTCAATCCTGCGTACATCGGTAAACGCAAAGGCAATGTATCCATCCTCGATCCCAATGTAACGAATCGACCAGAGGGCCGCATCCATTCTCAGTTCCGCGACATCCAAAAGCCTCCCTGCCTCGACAGGCAACGGACCAAAACGATCGGCCAACTCTTGCCGGATCTCGGCGAGCGCTTGCACATCTTGCAAACGGCTCAACCGTCGATACACGTCGATTTTATGCCGCATTTCTGGAATGTAATCGCTTGTCAAGAAAGCTTCGATCGGCAAATTCACTTCGACGTCTATCTTGATTTTCGGCGGCTGCTTGGTAAGTTCTCGCACTGCACCTTCGAGCAGTTGGCAGTAGAGTTCGTAACCAACCGTTGCGATGTGGCCGCTCTGCTGGGTCCCCAACAGATTCCCTGCACCTCGAATCTCTAAGTCACGCATGGCGATCCCAAAGCCAGCACCCAATTGCGAATACTCCTCGATCGCATGCAATCTCCGCGATGCGTCTGGATTCAAGCTGCGGTCGCGATCGACCAGCAGATAGCAGTGGGCTTGATTTTTGTATCGACCAACTCGGCCTCGCAGTTGATGCAGCTCCGAAAGCCCGTATCGATTCGCCTCGTTGATAAAGATGGTGTTCGCATTTGGAATATCCAAACCGCTTTCGATGATGGTCGTCGCTAACAAAATATCCGCTTTATGATCGATAAAATCGACCATGACTTCCTCGAGGACCCCTTCGGCCATTTGTCCATGTCCGATGAGGATCCTGGCCTCGGGGGCGATGCGCTGGAGTCGAGCCGCAATGGAATGCATGTCTTCGATGCGATTGTGCACAAAGAAAATCTGACCGTCTCGATTCAGTTCTCGCAAAACGGCATTGCGAACGAGTGCGTCGTCAAATCGGACGACGCGCGTTTCGACGGCCATTCGTTCTTCGGGTGGCGTTTCCAAATTGGAAATATCGCGGACGCCCAGCAACGACATATGCAGCGTCCTAGGGATAGGCGTCGCCGAGAGCGTCAAGATGTCTACCATCGAGGAGGATTTCTTGATGCGTTCTTTCAATTCGACTCCGAACTTTTGTTCCTCGTCGATGATCAGCAAGCCCAGGTTAAAAAACTGTACGTCAGCCGAGGCCAGCCGATGCGTGCCAATCACGATATCCACTTGACCGTTCTTCAATCGACGAACGGTTTCTTTTTGTTCGGCAGCCGTTTCAAACCGGCTCAGCTTTGCGATCTCGAAAGGGAACTCTGCCATGCGTTTGCGAAACGTTTTGAAATGCTGTTCGGCCAGCACCGTGGTGGGAACGAGCACCCCTACTTGATAGCCACTTTCTACCGCTTTGAACGCGGCCCGCATCGCGACTTCGGTTTTCCCAAACCCGACGTCGCCGCAAATCAGCCGCTCCATGGGGCGAATATTCATCATGTCCGACTTGGTGGCAGCGATGGCGGTCAATTGATCCGGAGTTTCTTCATAAGGGAACGACCCATCGAACTGGCTTTGCCAGACGGAGTCCGGTTTGAAGGCGATGCCGGTCAAGTGCTTTCTCTGAGCTTGCAACTCCAATAGTTCGGCCGCCATATCCGTCACAGCTTTTTCGGCCGCAATCTTTTGTCGGACCCAAGCTTGGCTGCCGATCCGAGCTAGTTTAGGTCGCGATTTGGTTGCTCCAACGTATCGTTGGACCAGATCGATCTTGCTGCTGGGCACATAAAGTTTTGTGCCCCCATCGAATTCGATCATCAAGTGTTCGAACTTCTGCCCTTGCTTTTCGATTAGCTCCATCCCGAGATAGATTCCGATGCCGTGCGAAAGGTGGACAACCAGGTCGCCTACGCGGAGGTCGAGGAAGCTGTCGATAGCGCGAGACGCTAGCCGGCGCGAGGATCTCCGAAGCGTCGCTCGTTTGAGCAGTTGATTGACGGTGAGGACGAATGGGCCTTTGGGAGGCAACTCGAAACCGCTGCTCAGCAATCCAATCTCGAGCTTCACCCGCCCCTCTTGAAATGCTTTGCAATGCTGCATCAGATCGTAGAGCCGTCCCAATTCCCCTTCGTTGATGCAGGCGATCAAAGCGGTTCGTTCGGGACCTAGGGCCGTATCGATATCTTTGGCGATGTTCTCCAGCTCGCCACCGATGCGCTGCACGTCACCGATCGGAACTCGAAGCAGTTCTCCCAAGAAACCCTCGCCGGCCAATTGCGTGATCTGGGCAAAGGCATACTTGACAATCTCCGAGAAGAGTTCATTGGGATCTCGGAATCGCTCGGGAAATGGGACGCGAGTTTTGAAGGCGTTGGCGTTGTAGATGGCAGCGATCGGCTCGCTTATTAGCACCATCGTATCGCCGGGCAAATAATCCAGCAGCGACGCTTCTTCTTTGATCGCTTCGTTGGCCGCGATCAGATCGACTCGGTCCATTCGGCTCAAGGAACGCTGCGTTACGGTATCAAAGCTTCGAATCGATTCCACTTCGTCATCGAACCATTCGATGCGCCGGGGTTCGCCACAGTCCGGAGGATACACATCGAGAATACCGCCGCGAGCGGTAAATTCGCCTGGCAATTGAACGCTGGTCGTGGTGCGATAGCCTGTCGACGCGAGCCATTTCTTAAGTTCACCGAGATCCACTCGTTCGCCGACTGTCAAAGTCCGCCGGTCCTGCCTGAGTTGCTGAGGGCTGGGTACCCGATGCATGAGAGCCGGGATAGTTGTTACGATCACGGGCACATCGAGCTGCGAAGGCTTCTGGCGGTCGCCGGCTTGTTTTTGTCCGTCGGCGAGTTGCTGGCATGCGTTGAGGCGCGAGAGCACTTGCAAGCGTTGGATGACTTCCTGCTGTTGCAAAGAGTCCGTATCGATATCGTCGGACGAAGGGGGAAAGACGTCGCAATTGCGATCTAGGTAGAAATCCAAATCGCGAGCAACGGTTTCTGCGTCCTGGTGTTGGGCCAAAATAACGAGCATCGGCCTTCGAAAGCGTTGCACAGCGGCCGCTGCCATGGGCGCGACTGCGCCGAGCCAAGCTCCTTCCCAGCAAACGCTTTTGCCGCGTGCCCATTTGTCGGTCGCTTCGCGAAACGCCTGGAGGTCGGTGATTCCCTTGAGCAAGTCCCTTGCTTGGGTCTCGCGCCGGGTGGCCGGTTTGGGCGTACTCTCTGCTTCATGGATTTGGGATTCACGCAATCGGAGCTTTTCGGTGGAATCGATGTCGGGCTTTGTCTCCGAATGCGACTTCGTTTTCTTGGCTCGTTTGGCGGGAGATTCCGGGAGGACCGGCGCAGATGGCCCGTCGCTCAGCGAATCGGATTTCTGCCCGAGGTTTGCATTTTTTTCTTGCGATGCGCGCGCAGCGACTTCTTTCGCGGTGGCGAGCGAAGCGGAGGTTGGGGTGGCGATTGCTGAAGCGACTTGAGGAGGGTCGGTTCGATTTAAGAAATCGGCTAAGGTGCGTTTGGCTTTGGGCCCTTGCGGCTTCATTGTTCTCTATTCGGTTTCAAAGTTCCTAAGGACAAAAGCCCAAGTGTCGGCGGCGGTCTCTACCAGCTTGCTAACCGGAGTCCCCGCGCCATGGCCAGCGCTGGTTTCAATGCGAATCAGGGTAGGCTTGGGGCCACTCTGACTGGCTTGCAATCGTGCCGCAAACTTGAAACTATGGCCCGGAACGACGCGATCGTCGTGATCGGCAGTGGTGATCAAAGTTGCAGGATAACGGCGTCCTGGAACGATGTTATGGAGCGGCGAATAAGCGAACAAGGTCTTGAATTGGTCCGGATCGTCGCTGCTGCCGAACTCGTTTACCCATGCCCACCCGATCGTAAACTTGTGGAACCTCAGCATATCCAAAACACCAACTCCGGGAAGAGCTACTGCGAACAGCTCAGGGCGCTGGACCATCGTGGCGCCCACCAGCAGCCCACCATTGCTGCGGCCTTGAATAGCAAGTTTCGACGGGTTGGTTACCTTGGAGTCGATCAAGTATTCGGCGGCAGCAATGAAATCATCGAAAACGTTTTGCTTGTTCTGCAACATCCCAGCCTCGTGCCATTCTCTGCCATATTCCCCTCCCCCGCGAATGTTGGGAACGGCGAAGACACCTCCCATATCCATCCAGGCAAGATTTGCGGGCGAAAAATTGGGTGTGATCGAAATGTTGAATCCGCCGTACGCATAGAGCAGCGTGGGGAGCTTGCCATTCCGTTCTAACCCTTTTTTGTGCGAGATAATCATGGGAATACGAGTCCCATCTTTGCTTTTATAAAAGATGCGTTCCGTTACGAAGTCCGCCGGGTTGAAGGCAAGTTTGGGTTGTCGCCAAATGCTCACGGAATCGCTCGACAAATCCATTCGATAAAGGGTTGGAGGAGTAACGTAATTCGTAAAGGAATAAAACGTCTCTTTCGCATTCCTTTTCCCACCAAAGCCAGAGACCGTTCCAAGTCCCGGCAACTTCACATCCGCGAGCCGCTTTCCAGTAGTGGAAAACTGACGTACCTCACTCGTCGCATCTTTCAGGTAGGTCACAAAGAAACGATCACCAAACAAACTGACTGACTCGAGGGTGTCCTCGGATTCGGGAACGATTTCTCGCCACTGGTCTCGAGCAGGTCGGTTCACGTCGATTGCAATGATCCGACGTTTGGATGCGTTGTTGTCCGTCTTGAAGTAAAAAACAGATCCATCGTTGCCTATAAATTGATAATCGTTGTCAAAGCCGGTGATCAACTCCATCACCTGGTCCGCCCCCTCAGCGGTCTTGCCATCGAGCTTGGAGTAAAAGACCTGATTGCGTTTCTCGGTTCCTCGCCAACAGGTAACTACCAAGTAACGATCATCATGGGTCACGACACCGCCGAATCCCCATTCTTTTTGATCGGGGCGATGGTAGATCAGCGAGTCGGACGATTGCGGCGTTCCCAGCCTGTGATAGTAGAGCTTTTGAAAGTAATTGACTCCTGTGAATTCGCTTGCATTGCTAGGTTGATCGTACCGGCTATAAAAAAATCCAGCGTTGTCAGCCGTCCAGGATACGGAGCTGAATTTGACCCACTCGATCGAGTCGTCCAAGTCCCGCCCCGTCGCAATATTGCGAACGCGCCAACTGTTCCAGTCGCTACCAGCTTTGGCGAGCCCATACGCTAACAGTTTGCCATCGTCACTAGGGACGTCGCCGGTGAGGGCTACCGTACCGTCCGCCACCAGTGTATTGGGATCGAGGAGTACCGTGCGTTCCCCCTCCAACCGATCGGCGGTATAGAGAACGCTTTGATTTTGGAGACCGTTGTTGTGGGTGTAA
>JANODW010000463.1:0-2412 GCA_031412875.1 Pirellula sp.
TCCACTTCTACGATTTTAAATGGAACCGTGCCGCCTCAAGCACCGCTTTACGTGGAGCTCGATGGCAACCAGCCTGACCTAATCAAGGAGAATGTGCTCGAAGCCATTACGGCAACTCTCGACTTCGCCGGCTATGAAGTCGACGTGGTGATCCGGGACGAATCGGGAGTCTCGACGAGCATCTCACCAAGCCGATTCACCATCGATTCGCAACAGTCCAAAACCGTCGACCTCGCATTTCAAGGGGATGGGGGCTCGCACGAACTCACCCTCGAGTTTTTAAGGCACGGCACCAACGTGGTTCTCGGTCGCATGCCGATCGGCATCAACTATTCTTACTCGTACGATGCGGACGCGACAGACCCCGATGGTGATGCGATCACTTATTCGTTGATGGAGGAGGACCACGGCGCTACCATCGATCGATCTACCGGCGTAATCACGTGGTTGCCAGAGGCTGCCGGAAAATATGCATTCACCGTCCGCGCCGAGGATGGACGAGGTGGCATCGCCGTGCAACATTGGAACGTGGACGCGGACCCGCGAAACCTCAACAACCACGTCCCGACATTGGCTCCCATAGCGAATCAAACCGCCTCGGTAGGACGCCCATTCGAACTGCAAACCATCGCCGCAGACGTCGATGCAGATCGGCTGTCCTTTGCACTCCTTGCCGGCAGTGGGGTCGACACTCTCCCGCAAGGCATGACCATCGACGAACGAACCGGAGTGATTCTATGGACGCCGACCGTCTTCCAACTCGGATGCCCTTACCAAATCACCGTCTCTGTGAACGATGGTCGTGGCGGCGAGGCCCGTCAAAGTTTCCAAATCATTGCCATCGCCCAACCGACATACGTAAACCACCGGCCAAATATCTCCAGCACCCCTCCGTCGGTCGCGGTCGTGGGAGAACGGTACAGCTACAAAATAATTGCCACCGATCCCGATGGCGACCCACTACTTTTAAAATTGACCTCCGGACCCGATGGGATGATTCTGGACTCCGCTCAACGCTCGCTCCTATGGACACCCGAGCAATCGGACCTCGGCACACAGAATGTAAACATCCAAGTTTCCGATGGCCAAGGGGGTGTTGCCTACCAAATCTTTCCTTTGACGGTCGTCACCCCTAACCAACCGCCCACGTTCCTAAACGTCGAACCCCTGCAAATCAAAGTGGGGGAACTTTGGACATTCATGCCTGAGACGTTTGATCCGAATGGAGACTTGATGCTCTTCACCAAGATCGCTGGTCCCGCTGGCCTCACGGTCCGCAACGATGGACTCGTCGCGTGGACACCTGCCAATCTCGGAAGCTATCTCTTTGCAATGCAGGCCGACGATCGGCGCGGGGGAAAGACCACGCAGCAGTTTACGATCGACGTCCTTTCGAATATTTCAAGGGTACCGGTGATATCCAGTCTCCCGCAGGGACCAGCCATTATCGGTAGCCTTTGGCGCTATGAGATCTTGGCCACAGACCCAGAAAACGATCCGTTGAACTACCAACTCATCGACCCTCCCACCGGTGTGAAAATCGGTACCAGCGCCAATGGGAAACCCGAGGTGCAATGGGTGCCGGCATCCCTTTCGGGCAACTATTCCTTGCAACTACGAGTGACGGACGATGCGGAGCACAAACATGGTTCCACCCAAAAATTCACGCTTCCAGTCACCCAATCCAATCAACCTCCGCTGATCCGCTCGATCCCATTCGACGCTACGACCGGAGCGACTTGGTCCTATGCTTTCACGGCAAGCGATCCCGATGGCGATCGATTGTCGTACGAGCTCCTCCATCGACAACCCGGTATGAGTATCGATCCCAACGGAGTCATCCGTTGGACTCCCACGTTAGCCGATCAAGTCCGATTTGGTGCAACCCGGACCACCGACCCCGTTGCAAAAATACGTGTCACAGACGGTCATGGAGGCGAGGCGACGGAAGAGATTTTTACCAAGGTAAATGCATCCCCGAATGACGGCCAACATCCCTTCGTCTCCAACAACGCGACCGGCCCGATCTATTTGAACCATCCGTGGACCCATCAATTGAGCGGCATTGATCCCGACGGCAAGTCCGACCAGATCCAATACAGTTACGTCCATCTCAGAAAGAATGGAACTCCTGTATCCGATGGGGGCGCTATAGAGGTGTCCGCTACAGGCTTGATCACCATCCACGCCACAGCCTTGAGCAACCTAACCCTCGACGATCCAAACTATGAGATCGTATTTCGACTCACCGACGACGAAGGCTCCCAGACAGACTACCGAATGCAAGCCCGCTTCCGGAACAAAGAGGATTGGCCCATCTTCACCAACGCACCGACGGGCGAACTCCTCGCTGGACATCCTTGGACCTTCATCAATTCTTTTTCGTATTTCAGCCATTCGGCCCAGCGCTTG
>JANODW010000464.1:0-10954 GCA_031412875.1 Pirellula sp.
CAACGCAGGAACCAAGGCGGATTATGAAGAGGGCAAGAAGCTTGCAGCCGATGGGTTGCGACGGCTTTCTGAATACGCCAAGCCGCTCAATATGAATGTGATCGTTGAAAACCACGGAGGCCTGAGCTCCAACGGAAAATGGTTGACCGAAACCATTCGATTGACCGGGATGGCCAATTGCGGAACGCTTCCTGACTTCGGAAATTTCTATGACTATGACCGCTACCAAGGGGTCACGGATATGATGCCGTTGGCAAAAGCAGTCAGCGCCAAGAGTTATGATTTCGATTCCGAAGGGAACGAGACCAAGATCGACTTCATGAAGATGATGAAGATCGTATTGGCGGCCAATTATCACAGTTGGGTCGGCATCGAGTATGAGGGGTCGAAGATGAGCGAAGACGATGGCATCATGGCGACCAAAAAGTTGCTTGAGAAAATCCAAGCCGCCATGGCGTGAGAGGGAGTGGGGCGGTGCAAGCTGCCGGGTGTCACGAATTTCGTTCGTTCTTTGGAGCTGGACTTGGATGCAAACCGATTCCGTACTTATTCCAGAAATGCCAGACAACTCTGATAAAGAATTTCAAAGCATTCTCTTGGTGGATGACAGTTTCGTTTTGCGAGATCGTTTAGCCGAAGCATTTCAAGAGCGCGGGTTCCGGGTATTGGTCGCTGGAACCTGCGACGAAGCCATCGAAGTATTCAAGGCGGATCCGACCGATCTAGCGGTCGTCGATTTGAGAATGCCTGGACGAACAGGATTGACCGTTATCGCGGATTTGAAAGCGATTCGCCAAGACGTGCAAGTTCTCATTCTGTCGGGATTTGGGAGCATTGCAACGGCCATCGATGCGATCCGGTTGGGAGCCGTTAATTTCTTGCCCAAGCCTGCCGACGCAGATGACATCCTCAGCGCGTTCAAGCGGGGAGGATCGGAAGTGCAGATTGCAGAGAAAGACGAAGAGATCCCAGTACCCACGCTCGCTCAAGCGGAATGGGAGCACATCCATCGCATCCTGGCCGATTGCGGCAACAATATCTCAGAAGCGGCCCGCCGGTTAGGTATCCATCGACGCTCGCTCCAGCGCAAGCTTCGCAAACGCGCTCCTTGATCGGTATCCTCGGAGCATGCCGGACGGAATGTTCTTTTCTGAAATAGGGCGGCATGCATCGCAATCCAAACAAAGTAAATGTCCGGCAAGAAATCGAAGCAATCTATCGCTCCGATTCACGCAGGATTTTTGCAACGCTGGTGCGGTTGCTGGGAGATTTCGATTTGGCCGAGGAAGCCCTGCAAGATGCCTTTGCAGCCGCGTTCCATCAATGGGAACAGACCGGGCTGCCGGCCAATCCTCGCGCTTGGTTGATTTCCGCTGGTCGATTCAAAGCCATCGATACATTGCGCCGCCGCGGACGCCTGGATGATCTCATCCCGGACATCGCCAAACGAAATGACGCCATCGCCTTATCCAATGTCAGCAAAGCGAGCGAAGACATCAAGGATGACCGTCTCAGACTCATATTCACGTGCTGCCATCCTGCGATCGACCCAAAAATTCAAGTGCCACTGACGTTGCGAGAAGTCTGCGGCTTGACTACCGAGGAGGTCGCAAGCGCGTTCTTGACCTCGCCAACGACCATGGCTCAGCGCATCGTTCGAGGCAAAGCCAAAATCAGAGAAGCCGGAATTCCATTCAGTATCCCTGAGACTGAGGATTTTCCAGAGCGATTGGATTCGGTACTTGCAGTCATTTATTTGATCTTTAACGAAGGCTATTCCGCCACGTCCGGCGACGCGATTACGAGGGCGGAATTGTCCGGCGAAGCCATCCGCTTGGGACGTTTGCTTATGGAACTACTGCCTGAACCGGAGGTGATCGGACTGCTCGCCCTGATGCTGCTGCAAGAAACACGTCGCAAGGCCAGATCCACCGACCAAGGCGATCTTGTTTTGCTAGAGGACCAAGACCGTGCCCTTTGGAATCAGGAAATGATCCTAGAGGGACAGCAATTGGTCGAACGCTCTTTGTCGACTCGCAAATTCGGATCGTACACCATCCAAGCTGCCATCGCTGCTCTGCACTCTAGCGCAGGGTCGGCAAGCGCCACGGATTGGCCTCAAATCGTTGCCTTGTATCGGGCTCTCTATGAGATCAACCCCTCGCCCGTGGTCGAACTGAATCGAGCCGTTGCCGTTGCGATGTGCAGTGGAGCCATCGCAGGACTAGAAATCATTGATCGGATCGTACAGGGCGGTGCGCTGATCGACTACCATTTGCTTCACGCAGCCAGGGCGGATCTGTACCGCCGAGCGGGCCACTTGCAAGACGCGAGAGAGTCCTACGAAGAAGCGATTCGACTCGCCAAGCAGGAACCCGAGATCCGCTTCCTGAAAGGCCGTTTGGCCAGCGTGTCCTGATGCCTCCCAATTCGCACCGCAATGGTGAGGGGGATTCGCATTGGGATTTGTCATTGCGGAGAAGCATTTCAGATTGTCTTTACGGGTTGTCGAAAACCGGGATAGTTATTCGACTGATGGGTAGTTCGCATCGCATTGGAATCGGCGCAACACGGCAACACGGCAACACGGCAACACTACAACCCTATACGCAAGAGAGAATTCATGTCATTGAAAACGCAGCGAATGGTCGGATGGGTCCTCACCGCACTGGTCGGAGTTTTTTTATTGGCCGTCAGCAGTGTTGGGAAATTCATAGAGTTTCCTAACAAGAAGGAGGTGATGGACAAGATGGGAATCTCGCTCGACCTCTTGCCCGCGATCGGCATACTAGAGATTGTGGTGACGGTTCTGTTTTTGATTCCTCGGACGTCGTTCCTAGGAGCAATTCTGGTTACCGGTTACTTGGGAGGAGCCGTCATGACCCATTTGCGCGTGGGTGAAGCGTGGTTCTTTCCCATTATCATTGGGGTGGTCATGTGGGTTGCCTTGGGGTTGCGGTATCCGACGATCTTTAGGCTCGCGTTGGGCAAGCATGAGTCGGATCGCCCGGCAGTGTAAACGACCGTCGCGATTATCCCCCCGCCACGGCCCCCCAAATGATAAAAGGTTCGGCGCCGATTAAAACAGCGTCCGGCAACGGCTTGTCGGTCGGTTCGTGCGAGATGTCTTGTTCGCATACAAAGTACCGCAACAAGGGGCGTCGTTTTTTCGTGGTGTGGTCCCGAATCGTTCCGCGCAGAGCGGGATACGAGGATTCAATGGCATCGAGTACCGAATCCGGGGTGACCGGTGAAGGGAGTTCCAACCGTATTTCGGATCCGATTTTTGCGAGGGTCTGGAGGTGATAGGGCATCATCACACGAATCCTATATTTGGTCATGGCAGCGTTTGTACCTCTACCGAAAGCACTCGCGGCAAGTCGTGGACGATGGCTGTCCAATGCTCGCCGCCGTCAGGAGATACGTACACTTGCCCTCCTGTTGTGCCAAAATAAATCCCGCAACTATCGAGAGTATCGGTCGCCATCGCATCCCGAAGGACGTTCACGTAGCAGTCTCGCTGAGGAAGGCCATTGGTTAGCGGTTCCCATTCCGTCCCACCGGTTCGGCTGCGAAAGACGCGGAGTTTACCTTCGTGGACAAAATGCTCCGAGTCGCTTTTGATAGGCACCACGTAGACCGTCTCGGGTTCATGCGCGTGCACTTCGATAGGGAAGCCGAAGTCGGTGGGAAGGTTGCCGCTGATGTTCGTCCACAGGTCTCCCGCATTGTCGGTTCGCATCACGTTCCAGTGCAATTGCATGAACACCACATCGGGTCTTGACGGATGCAATGCCAATCGATGCACGCAATGGCCAATCTCGGCGTCTTGGTCCGGGATGTACTTTGATTTCAGGCCGCGATTGATGGGTTTCCATGTGACGCCGCCGTCATCGGTTCGGAACGCGCCTGCCGCCGAAATTGCCACGTAGATCCGTTTTGGGTTTGATGGATCCAACAAGATCGTATGCAGTCCCAGGCCGCCCGCTCCAGGTTGCCACTCCGTACCGCGTTGTTCGCGTAGTCCCGGCAGTTCCTTCCAAGTGGCGGCGCCATCGTCGGAGCGGAATAGGGCCGCGTCCTCCGCCCCTGCAAAAACCGTGTCGCGTTCGAACGGGGACGGCTCCAAGTGCCAAATTCGTTTGAATTCCCACGGGTGCGGCGTGCCGTCGTACCACATGTGCGTCCCGAGATTGCCTTCGTAAACGAATTGATTGCTGGCGGTCGGCGGAGGAAAAACCATCTCCAGACCTGACTCGCCATTAGGTTGCGCCCATGTTTTCCCCCCGTCGTTGGAACGCTGAATGACCTGCCCGAACCAGTCGCTGCATTGAGAAGCGTAGATTCGATTCGGATCGATCGGGGAACCTTTCATGTGGTAAACGGTCCAGCCGGCAAACAGTGGCCCCTCGATCTCCCATTTTTCGCGTTTCCCGTCGGACGACAGGATAAACGCGCCTTTCGCTGTTCCCACCAAGACTCTCACGTTTGTCATAGCATTTTCTCCGATTAGGACTCTCAAAAGGGAAGGATTTCGAACGAGCAGCGGATAGAACCGTTACTTGGGCGAACAGGAGGCTGAACCATGCCACTGGTAGTTTGGGACCATTGTCCCGAACAAACAAATGTCCCGAACTAACAAATGTCCCGAACTAACTAACGGACGGGACAATGGTCCCATCCTACGGGAGTATTGATCGTGCCTCATGCCTTAGTCGAATTTCGAGCATGCCGATCGACATGGTACTTTGGACAGGTCTGAAATTTTCGGGAAAGGAAAGCGGGTTGTACGCGGCAAACCCCTTGTTTTCGCAGCCAAAAAGATGTGCCGTGTTTGGGAATGACGGAATTGGGCGAATTTTCCAAAATAAATGCTTTACCTCCGAACCTTTTTAACGATACCATAGTCTGACTCGTGCCACCCGGAAGGTTAATGCCGCGGTGCTCATTTTTTTGTTTTATCGTCAACTCTCAATCTGCGCCAAACGGTGTAGGGAGGCTGCCATGCGTACAGTCAATTTTGCTCAACGTTGTGCCAATGTGATCGCATCCGTGCGAACAAGCGCGATTGTGGCGGGCAATTTGGTGCGCCAGCTCCTCCTGCATCTTCTACATGCGCTTACAGGTACGTCGAGTAAATCGCCGGGCTACGAACGCCCCGAGATTTATTCATGGTCCAGAGGATGGGTGGATTTTATGGGGCCGATGATGGTCCCCGTCAAATCCAGCTTATCCGTAAGGTCCCCAAGCAAACGCGATAGTTAATCGCTTTGCAACGGAAAACTTGCAGCCCACCAACTGCCTTGCAAGTTTCCAAGCACACGTACCAAGGCAGTTGGCACGCGAAAAGTCTCAGTTCCAGTACTCGGCACACTCGTAGCAACTCCATGCTCAAACGATTTGCCGGCAAACACTGGATGCGTTAACGCAGACTCCACTCCAAAGTTACCGCTAGCAACTTGGCAATTTGTCGAGTTCTTTCGGGCCGATGGTAAGTGCAAAACTGTTTTAAACGACGGCTTTTCGCGTTGGATTCCAAGCAACTATTCCAAACGTGCAGATCCTGCTTGAACGGCATCGATCTTCGCGAATGGAATCCAACGAGAGACGAACCCAACATGCAATTGATTGCTAGCCGAACTGATAGCTACGAAGACTTGAGCCAGAACAGCGTTGTGGACTTGGTGATCCAAGCCCAGACGGGATGCCGCGATGCACAAGAACAACTTTACTGCCGATTCCAGCAGCATGTGTTGTCGATCGCTTACAAACGACTGGGGAACTGGGATGAGGCCCAAGAGTTGAGCCAGGATGTGTTCATCCAAGCCTTTCGCCGACTGAACCAACTGCAGGTGCCAGAAGCGTTCGGAGGTTGGTTGCGCCAAATTGTTCACCGAATGGCCATCAATCGGGCGACTCGTCGTCCCAAGCCTATGTCGGTCGATCACGAGATCCTGGAGGCGACGGTGACATGCCACAGCGATCCCCTGGAGGCGGTTCTGAGCGGCGAACAGAAAATGCAAGTTCATCAAGGTTTAAACCGACTGGGGGACCTCGACCGAAAGACTTTGGTCGCGTTCTACTTGGACGGACAAAGCTTGAACCAAATGAGCCGTGCATTCGACGCGCCCATCGGGACGATCAAAAGGCGATTGCACGTCGCTCGCAAGCGATTGGCAAAGGAGTGCGAAATGTTGCAAGCCGTCTAGCCACCGCCGAGGATAGCCGCGCACCAGAAGCGTCTCTCCAGAGTTGCTTTTTTGCTGCTACAATGAGTCACCAGACAAAGGTTCGGTGAGTGGCCGTCACGGTCAAAGAGTGGCTGTCACGGTCGAAAATCACAACCTGAAGCGTGAGCGAGGCAATGGTCTAGCCTCCTCGCTCACGCTTGGGGCACCTTTTGTCGGCTGTATCTCCAGCGCAGCGAGATAACATGAAAGCTAACTCCATTCGCAAAGGAATCGGATGATACGTCGCGCCATCCCTACATGGCTTTTTTGGTTGCTCGCAATTGGAGGCGTTCTGACTCTATTGGGTTCGTATGAACTTATCTCCGCTCGGCAGACACGCATCAACCCCCTTCAATCCACGATCCCGTCTTTCGAGAAGTTGGGAGAGGGACTTAGGCAGATATTTCGTCCGCAAGGCTTGCCTGAGAATCCGAAGCCTCCCATGTTTTGGGTCGACATGCGAGCCACTTTGTGGCGATTGTTTATGGGACTGAGTGTCGGCGTTGCCGCATCGATTGCAGTCGGAATCCTGATGGGCGCGTACCGTTGGATAGAAGCTCCCTTGGGACCGGTTGTCATGTTCTTGTCCAAAATACCCCCGACCGCCATGATGCCCATCTATTTTGCGATGGTGGGAACCGACCAGCGTATGTTCACCTCGATGGTCGCGTTGGGCATTTTCTTTTCCATGACGCAGTCGATTTATCAAGCGGTTCGGCAAGATGTTAGCGACGAAGCGATCAACAAAGCCTACACGCTGGGCGCTTCGGAGCTGGAGATCATATACGAAGTGATTTGGAAGCAAATCCTCCCAAAAATCATCGACAGTATTCGTTTGCAGATCGGTCCAGCGATGGTCTTTTTACTGGCCGCTGAGATGGTGGTCGGCAACGCGGGGCTGGGCTATCAAATCCGCATGCAATCCCGCATCCTGAACATGAGCATTGTGTATGTGTATCTGGCTATCCTCGGCTTCATCGGCTTGATTGCTGAATGGGGACTTGCAACATTGCGTCGCAAACTATGCCCCTGGTACCAAGATTGATGCAGCGAGAAGCGAGGAATACTCAGTGAGCGAATACGCATTAGAAATAAATTCATTAAGCCATGTCTTTGGATCCTACCGGGTTTTGGACAACATCAATCTCAAGGTTTTGCCCGGCCAAATCGTGGCGGTAGTAGGGCCGAGCGGGTGCGGCAAGAGCACCCTGCTCAAGGCGATTCTTGGAACCCATCCCCCGACGCAAGGCGACATCCTCACCGACGGTCTACCGGTGCGCGGTCCCAATCGCAATGTCGGCATCGTCTACCAAAACTATGCTCTCTATGATTTTCTGACGGCGGAAAAAAATGTAAGCTTCGGTCTAAAGCTAGACGAGACCTCGCTCATGATGCGTTTTTTAGGCCCTCGCCAATACTACGCAAAACGGAAACTGCACATGGATAGATCGCGAGAGTTTCTGCATCGCGTGGGCCTGGCGGATGCTTGCGGCAAATTCCCGCATGAAATGTCCGGCGGCATGAAGCAGCGGGTCGCGGTTGCGCAAGCGTTTATCATGCGACCAAAAATTGTATTGCTCGATGAACCCTTTGGCGCGCTCGATGAAGCGATGCGAGAGGATTTGCAAATCATGCTGCTGAAATTCTATCAGGAAAACTTGATCGCCAAAAAAGAAGGACGCCGGCCCGAGTATACGATTCTGATGGTCACACACGAGTTGAATGAAGCGATCTATGTTGCCGACCGCGTGATCGGCTTATCCCGTTTCCATACCCAAGGGGAGCAGGGTGCTGCAATCGTTTATGATCGGCCTTGCCCGGTTTTTCGGCCGGACGACCCAAGAGACTTTTCGAGCTTTGTCCAGCAACGCGAGGAGCTTCGCAAAGCGGTCTTCGATGAGAGTTTCATCAAAGACCGGGATGAGTATGTTACCTTTTGGAAAGAGCTCGGCACTCTGGCAAACAGCGTCGCGGGGATGCATTAGCGGATCGCCGGATCACCGTGCGGACGCACAGCCTATTTGCGGCGCTGGATCGCCTCGACGACTGCTTTGCCCATATCGGCAGGGGACTGCGCGACCACGATACCAGCGGCTTCCAAGGCGGCGACCTTCTCGACCGCGGTTCCCTTGCCGCCGGTGATGATGGCTCCGGCATGGCCCATGCGTTTGCCTGGAGGGGCCGTTCGGCCAGCAATAAACGCCGCCACCGGTTTGGTGACGTGGCTTTGCACATACGCTGCAGCCTGTTCCTCGGCATCGCCTCCAATCTCACCGATCATCAAGATCACTTCGGTTTGATCGTCTTTTTCATAACGCTCGAAAAGGTCGATATACGAGGTGCCAACAATCGGGTCCCCACCCAATCCGACGCAAGTCGATTGCCCCAGATTCAAGCTGCTCGTTTGCCAGACGGCTTCGTAGGTTAGCGTGCCACTGCGCGACATGATTCCGACTTTGCCTACGTTGTGGATATAGCCAGGCATAATGCCGATCTTGCATTGACCGGGAGTGATCACTCCGGGGCAATTGGGGCCGATGAGGATCGAGTTGCTCCGGCGGACCTTTTCGTAGACGTGGACCATGTCGATGACTGGAACACCCTCGGTGATTGCGCAGATGACGCCGATTCCGGCGTCGATGGCTTCGAGGATCGCGTCTGCGGTGAACGCGGGCGGGACGAATATCATCGACGCGTTGGCGCCGGTTTGTTTTACCGCTTCTTCGACTGTGTCAAAGACTGGCAGGCCTTCCACCATTTCACCGGATTTGCCTGGCGTGACTCCACCGACCATTTGGGTGCCATACTCTTTGCAACCCTTGGTGTGAAAAGCGCCGGCTTTGCCCGTGATGCCTTGGCAGATGACTCGCGTATCGCGATTGACGAGAATACTCATAATGGATTGGTTCTAATATCTGGGGTGTTGGATGGGTTGCGTGGTAAGGAGTTTGCGAGAACGCTAAGCGATGGAGGCAACGACTTTTTTCGCCGCATCGGTGAGGTCGTCTGCGGAAATGATCGCCAGTCCGCTATCCTTGAGCATTTTCTTTCCTTCGTTCACCTCGGTCCCTTCGAGACGAACCACGAGAGGGACCGTGAACCCTACTTCTTTTGAAGCTTCGATGATCGCTTGTGCGATCGTGGTGCAACGCGCGATACCGCCAAAGATGTTCACCAAGATTGCTTTGACATTCGGATCGGAAAGAATGATGCGAAACGCCTCCGTGACTTGCTGCGTGTTTGCTCCTCCGCCGACGTCGAGGAAATTTGCAGGTGCCCCTCCATGGTGCTTGATGATATCCATGGTTGCCATCGCGAGCCCAGCGCCGTTGACCAAGCATCCGATGTTGCCCTCGAGCTTGACGTAGCTCAGGCCGGTGTTGCCTGCCCGAGTTTCGGCTGGCTCTTCTTCGCTGATGTCTCGCAATGCTCGCAAGTCTGCGTGCCGGAACATCGCATTATCGTCGAACGTAATTTTTGCATCGAGCGCGATCATCTGGTTGTCTTCCGTGATCACCAACGGATTGATCTCGGCCATCGAACAATCGAGATCCACAAACAACTTGCAAACCCTTTTCAAAAACAGATCTGCGTTTTTGGCTACGTCGCCCGAAAGCCCCAGTTTCTTGCATAGCTTTCGAACTTGGAATCCTTGCAGTCCATAAGCTGGATGGAAGGACTCCTTTAAGATTTTCTCGGGAGTTTCATGAGCGACTTTTTCGATGTCCACTCCTCCTTCGCTGCTCACCATCAGCAACGGCATCTGACTGCCGCGGTCCACCACCACGGCCAAGTACAATTCGCGAGCGATCTTGCAACCCGCTTCGACAAAGACCTGATTGACTTTGCTGCCGGCAGGTCCGGTTTGGATGGTTACCAATCGATTGTTGATCAAATTCTTGGCTACCGTAGCGGCCTCGTCCCCGCTTTTCACCAACTGCACACCGCGTTGCGTGGGGACCTCGATCACGGTCCCTTTGCCGCGTCCCCCCGCGTGCAACTGGGCTTTGACTACTGCGATGGGGCCGCCCAGTTTCTCAAAGGCCGCTTTCGCCTCCTCGGGTGTTCTCGCTACAAAACCCTCCAACACAGGCACTTGAGCTTTGCGGAAGAGTTCTTTGGCTTGGTATTCGTGGATTTTCATCAGTGATTTCTCGTTGGTGACAACACCGGATTCTTGGAACTCTGCCGGCAAAAAATGGCAAGGGAAATGATTGGCTATTCTGCATTTCTGTCAAGGACCAGCAGTGACCAAGTTCGGAAAGCGAGGGAGCTGTTTCTCAGCGATTCCAACGGCCTGTGTGCCGCTCCCCATGGGATCGGCTACAATGTGCGGCCAGGAGGATTTGTCCGGAATTCCCCTATCCATCCACCTTTCGTCCTTTCGTACGTTTGCTCGAATATTCCTTTTGCTCGAATCGCGCATGAAGCTTGCCCCTATGACGCCGTGGAAGAATAACCCGCAATGGGACCTTATGGTCGAGGATACCTTTGCCGAGGCTTTTAAGAGCATTTATGCGTCCGTTTTGGTAACCGCACGCGACCTCAAATGGCTCATGGCCGCTTGCCAAGCCGCAACAGGACATGCCAGCAGCACCATCCTGTGCGACTGCGAAGCGGGCATCGAACAGATCCTCGATGGCAAGTCGCCAGGGCAGGAAACGCCAGATGGTCGCGTAGGTGCGATCCTCCAATTTCACGTGCCTCGGTTCCGAAAGGATCGT
>JANODW010000465.1:0-8825 GCA_031412875.1 Pirellula sp.
GCAAACTTTTGGCCAACACCGGCAGCGGCGAAAATCAAACGCGGAGCCTAGCCACGCTCCTGACTTGGAACGATAAAACGATCAAACTCGGTAGCCAGGAATGGCCCGCAAGCACGAGCGTGCCTGTCCTCTGCTACCCCAACCCGCTCAATACAACTCGCTATATCATCGTCAACTCTGGCTTGACCTTTCGAGAGGCCCACGACAAAACCAACTCGCTTCAAAATCCCAAGCTGCCGGATTGGGCGATCCTGGATATTCGCGAACCACCTACGGCCGAGTCAGCCGGTAAAGTCCTCGCGGCGGACTTCTTCGATAGCCATTGGAAATGGATCCCTAGACCCAGTCCGCCTCAAGATGCTAACTGAATAGTTCCGCGATCGGTTCGCCCCGGTCGGTGATCGGGACAGGGCGTTCCCCGTCGTAGAGCTCCTCGCTCGGATCGATTCCCAAGGCGTGGTGGATGGTTGCGTGAAAATCGGGGATCGAAACAGGTCGCGATACGATCTTGCGGCCCAGTTCGTCCGTTTCGCCAATCGCTTGACCAAGCTTCAATCCGCCCCCTGCGAGCAATCCGCTAAACGCGGTTCCTTGATGCCCTCGCCCTCCACCGCCGTCGAACTCAGGTGGCCTGCCAAACTCGGTAGCTACCACAATCAACGTCTTGTCTAAACGTTTTCTCGCTTCCAAATCGCGCAGCAGGGCTGCGATCGCTTGATCGAGTTGGTCGATGAGGACATGCTGTTGCAATTGACCTTCGTTGTGAGTGTCCCAACCCGTACCGTTCAGAAAATTCAAATTGAACGAAACCTCTACAAAGCGAACACCCGACTCTACTAGCCGTCTTGCCAGGAGGCATCGCTGGCCAAACTCGCTGCCGTACTCCTGCCGCAAAGCGTCCGGTTCGGATTTGAGATCGAACACATTCATGAACCGGGGGCCGGTCAATTTGGAGCCTGCTTGAGCCGCAGCGACGTAGTCTTGAATCGATTCATCTTCGGCATTTTTTTCCGCGAAGTCGCGACGAAGCTTATCGACCAATACGTTGCGGCGATCGAATCGTGTATCGGATAAACCGGTGGGGCGGCGCAATCCTGCCGGTCCCAATTCGGTGTCGGTCAGATAGACATAACTATGCTTTGCACCGAGGAAACCAGGCCCTCGCGAAGCGCTCGGGTAGCCCGCCACCACGTAGGCAGGCACGCCATCGCCGTTTGCTCCTAACTTGTGCGAGACAATCGAGCCGATCGAGGGATAGACAGTCGAGTCCGCTGGGGGCCGCCCCGTGTGGACTCGGTTCGTCGCCGCTGCGTGTTCGTCTACGACATTGTGATTCAACGTTCGAATCACTGCGCAACGGTCGAGCAACTTGGCCGTTCGCGACAAATGCTCGCAGAGCCGCACCCCCGCAATCGCCGTTGGAATGGCCGGGTAGTAGGAGCCTGGATCCTTTCGTCCGGTGCTCTGCCTCTTGGGATCAAAAGTATCCAAGTGGCACGCTCCCCCACCGAGCCACAGAAAGATGCAGCACTCTGCCGACGCTGCGTGTTTTGTGTTGGGTTGGAACGGATCAGCGAACGAGCTCTGTTGCGAACAACCGAGCGCTGCGGCGCTGCCTAACATTTTCAAATACTCTCGTCGATTCATATCGGTGCGTTGACCACTACGGGTTTCGAAAGGCTAGGGGACAAACAAAAACTCAGGGCTATTGACGAGCGCCCACGCGGCGTCTTCCATCCTCTCTCGCCAATCGGTTTCCAGCGATAGCGTCGGAGTATCTCCGCGGAGGACTTCTTGTTCCAGCAATAACTTGATGCGGGTCGCTTCTGGAACCAAATGGTTTGCCCAGGAGACAGCATTGCGTTTGTGTGACGCGATCGCGGCGGCCTGCGAAATACGAGGGAGCTTGCGAGACTCGAACCCGGGACTCAACAAGGATTCAAAAACAGCTCGCTCGTCCGGAGTGGGCAATCTGCTCAGTACCGTTTCAAAAAGCCGTTCCACCAAATCCGAAACCGACGTGGCCGTCCAAGCGAGCTCGGTGAACTGGCTCCTATCGGAAAGGCGTGCCAACCGCGTCGCGGACAAGCCATTTCCTAAGATCAGCGACTGCAACGGACTCGCGGATTCGTCACGAAGTGTTTGCGGAGTCGGCCTCGAATCTCGCCAACCCAACGCTACCATCAAATCGCAAACTTGTTGAACCGCCGGCAACATGAGCGCCGGGCGATCGCGATCGGTGGATGTGGATGCCAACTGCCAGGCGCGAGTAGGGAACCCCAAATGCAAAAACTGTTCGGGCGGTCGACGCCCTTCTGGATCGAGCGACATAGGTTCGACATCCAACGGTTTGCCAGCCACAAAGTACAACGAGTCGATGACCTGTTCGGCGCTCAATCGCCTTCGGGCCGGTCCGGTGGGCAACTGCTTTGCATCTTTGCACGCTTCCAACTGCTGCTGGGTCAATGCAGCGGATTGATAAACCTGCGAGTTGAATATCAAACGAGCCGCATGCTTCAAGTCATATCCATGGACCACCAACTGGTGCTCTAGATAGTCCAGCAATTTTGGATCCAGCGATTCGGCAGCGTCCCAGTTGTCTACTGGTTCGACCATTCCCCAACCTAGATAGCGATGCCAAAGTCGATTCATGATCACCCTCGCAAAGCGACTGTTCGACGGCGAAGTCATGATCGCAGCAAATCGCTCTCGCGGATCAGAATCGTTGCGGATCAGATGGGACGGCAAATCGACTTTGGGGAACGAAGCAAGATGCCAGTCGGGCGCCAGTTTGTCCCCCGCCTTGAGAGAAATCGTAATCAGGGGTTTGCGTCCATCCGGGTTCAGCGGCACAGTACTGGATACAGGCAGTGTGAGCGGTTCGCGTTGCAACATCGCGGCCAGCGAGAACAGCTCTTCCTGCTTAAAAGGGCTGTTCGGGGAATCATGGCACCGGGCGCACGACATCTCCATCCCCAGAAATGCCTTGGTCAAAATCTGCGCTTTGGCCGCCATCGGGGCATCGTTCTGGGATGCCATCGCGAAGCCCGCGAGGCCGCCATAATACTTGCTCCCCTCCATCAGGCTCAATTCGGTTGCAAACCGATCCATGGGCTTGTTATCGAGAAAAGATTCATGGATCCAATAACGGAAGGGGCCTGTGTTGTTTTGTTCGGGCTTGACGATGCCAGGATTCTCAGCGAGCACATCTTGCCAATAGCCCACCCAATGGTCGGCCCAGCGATCGTCAGCCAGCAGTTGATCGATCTTGGCAGCCCGTTTGTTCGGGGACGTGTCCGAAAGGAACGCGACGAGCTCATTGCGAGTCGGCACGA
The DNA here is from genome assembly GCA_031412875.1 of Pirellula sp. Taxonomy (GTDB): domain Bacteria; phylum Planctomycetota; class Planctomycetia; order Pirellulales; family Pirellulaceae; genus JBKCUI01. Next base: position 3,336 of record JANODW010000465.1, read on the forward strand.
CACCGATCGTATCCAACGTGATCCGTCGCAAGAAAGCAGCATCGTCTATTTCCGTAAAGGAATCTGGCCCGCTGTCGGACGAGGCCAAGCACAAGCGATCGATTGAGCTCTCAGACGCGGCAGGGTCGGCCTTTGCGATCGCCAACTCTCTGGCGATTCGATGTCGCTCGTTCCAATATTGCTGTTCCTGTTGTCCCGCCGCCAAACGCGCGCGTTGGTTCGAACGCTGCATGCGGCTGGATTCATCGGCCACAAATTCTTTCCATCTCGATTCGGTTGGAATCCATGGCTCGACTCCATCCGGCGTCAGGATCTGGAACTCGCCGTCTTGTGACGCGATCGCAACGCACAATTCGCCGGTCTCTGGGCGTATCGCACGTCCGCCTGCGATCGCATCCAATCGGAACACATGCGTGCCGCTTTCCAAGTCGATTTGGATCACATCTTCGCGATGCCCTTGTGAGATGGGAATCAGGTTGGATGCCGGAGGCGCAGGCAACACCGGAACCTCTTCGTGCCCGTCCCCGTTGGTTGTTAAGAAGGGTTGCGACGCGACCTGCTTTCCGTCGATCCAAAGCCGGGTAGCATTCTTGGATCGCAAAAGGATCGCGTATTTGCCGGCTGTCAAAGTCCGTTTCAAGTAGGATTGCGTCAGGATCGGGAGAGGGCGATCCTCGATCACACCGCGCGCATTGTATTTTTTGGGAAGCTGCGTCATCGCCATGCATGGCAACTCAAATTCCATCGCTGGCTGATCCAGTGTGAATCCCCAAGTGCGATCCATGAGCCCATCGTACAATTTGACTACGACGCGATCGTCGGGAAGGTCTTGGGCGGCCAGCCAGCTTTCCCTGGGACTGGCATTGCAACGATAACGCTGTGCGATTTGCTCAGCAGTCAATGCTCGGCGGTAAATAGCCACTTCATCTAGCCAACCCTTGAACGCGGCCGTGTGATTGGGTTGTCCCGACCCAATCCAGAGCTGGTCGTTGTCGACGAACGGGGGGAGCATTGTGTCTCCCTCCATGTCCCATTCCCCCTCCACCGCGCGGCCATCGATATAGGCTTTCAAACACCCTTTGGTTCCAAACGCATAAGTGACCGCAACATGGTGCCAGCCGCTGTCGGCCGGGAACCCGATCGAACTTGTCCACCGATGGAACTTCGGTGCATCTGTTTGTTTAGCGATGGGTGCGGGAGAGGCGGCACCCTCCATTTTGGTATCAGGAACATTTCGGCTGCGGAAAAGAAAGTTGAGCAAAGCAACTTGGCCATTTCCTTTGAGCCGGAGTGCATAATTGAGATTTTCCTTTTCGAAGCCGGCGTTTCCAGTTCGTCCTTTGCTGACGATCGACATCCACTGATCGTTGCCAAGAGCGACAGGGAAGACCCAGGCTTCGAGTGTAATACTGTCCCCGGAATCAAAATCGAGCGGGCTTTTTTCGCCCGGGTCGTTCACTTGCAAGCAATCTTTTCCGCCCGGAAAATCCGCTGCCGTATTGTCTGCAGTGAAAAGAGGGAAGGATTTCGGCCGAGGGCCCTGTTGTCCCAAAGCAACTTTTCCGAACAGGTTGGCTTTGAGGTCGCTGGTCCCTTTGGAGGCTATGGTCTTGGTCGGCAATCCCTTGACCGATTTGGGGTCAGAAAAATCCCAATACGCGACCGGCAAATCGCGCAGGACGATTTCGGAATAGTTGCTCGGTCCGTTGCGGTCGGCGTTCACTCCCTCTTGTGCGGCCAAGCTGCTTAGGTGCCGCGGACAAGCGATCGACGACCAAAAGGCGATCGTGAACAAAAAGAGAGGGCGGATGAATCGCGATGTCATAGCGGACTCAACTTGCGGAGGGAGATAGGAGGGTTCCGAATTATAACTCAATCTATCCGTTGCCGCTGCCGATTTCCATGACACAGGAGACAAAAGGGGACCGAAGCGTCGCGCGGAACCGGGACCGTCCCACGACTGTAGGGTTGTTGCGGTTCCAAAGACAGAACCCAGCCTGTCCGCTACAATGCGGGCAGTTACAATGGTTTGGTGGTCACTGAGTGGGTGATTGGCAGCTTGCGCGGGACTTCTTTCGCAAGTTGGTTGCGTCGTCTTAGAATCGAATGCATGCATGGTTGCTGTCGAACAATACCTCAAGCCCGAACTCGCTTCGCAGATCAAGCGGCTGGATTTGCGGGCGCAGATGATCGTTCGGGGGTTTTTGCAGGGGATGCACGCGAGCCCCTACCATGGCTTCTCCGTCGAATTTAGCGAGCACCGCCGGTACTCGCACGGCGACGACCCCAAGGATATCGACTGGCTCGCCTACGCCAAGACGGACAAGTACTACGTCAAGAAGTTCGAATCGGAAACGAACGTCACCGGCTACATGGTCATGGATTTGAGCCAATCCATGGGCTACACGTACCGACAGCAGTTGACGAAGTTTGACTACTGCATTTGTCTCGCCGCCGCGCTTTCCTATTTGATGTTGATGCAGCAGGATCCGATCGGTTTGGTAACGTTCGATAAAAAGATTCGGGCGAGTATCCCGCCACGATCGCGTCGAGGGCAATTTTCCGCCATCTTGAGCCAGTTGACCAAATTAAAAACAGCGGGCGAGACGGAACTGCGAGCGCCGATCATGCAGTTGGCGGCCATGCTGCGGCATCGATCTCTCATTATGCTGATGAGCGATTTGCTGGCCGATGTGCAACCGACGCTGGACTCGATCCGCATGTTGCGGCACGCAGGTCACGATGTGATTGTTTTTCATGTACTCGACGAGGCCGAAGTGACGTTTCCATTCGAGGGCCTCGTCCAATTGACCGATCCCGAATCGGGTCAGTCGTTGAGCGTCAACGCGGACGACATGGGGAATGAGTATCGCGAGAACATTCGCAAGTTCCGAGAAGATCTCAAGCGTGGTTTCAACGAAAGCCGAATCGACTACGTGCCGCTCGATACGAGCATGCCGTACGATAAAGCGATCACCGAATACTTGCTGAGTCGGCGCAATCGTTTTTAAATGCGGAGCGCGTTGACGATATGACATTCCTGCATGCTTCGTTATTGCTCGGTGGCTTGATTGCTATCGCGCCCGTTTTGATGCACTTGCTCGGACGCCGTCAGCCCAAGGCGATCTTGTTTCCAGCCATCCGATTTGTTAGGCAATCGGCTGTTACTGCGCAGCGAGGCTGGTCGATCAAGCGATGGCTTTTGCTCGCGTTAAGAGTGCTGATGGTCTGCTTGTTGGCGCTGGCGCTCTCATCTCCCCGCGTTCACAGCAGCATGTTTGCGACCTATGTCATGGTGGGGTTGTTGGGGGTGTTTGCGACCCTGGCCACCGCAGTCGCGTTGACTGCCTATGGGTCGCGTCGCGGTTGGCAGACGACAGCGATGGCATCGGCAATCGCCTTGACTCTCTGGACGGTGGGAGGCACCTGGTTTGGACTCGCGCTTTCGGGTGGTCAAAACGTTGCCATACCCAGCTCATCGGGCCCCATCTGCGTAGCGGTTGTTCTCGATACTTCTCCCTCGATGGGATACAAATACCACAACGTAACACGTTTAGAAGCCGCCAAGGAAATGGCTTTATGGCTGATGGACCGACTGCCCGTGGGAAGCCAGATCGCCATCGTCAACAATGACGCCGGGGTTCGCCTCAATCAAGACCGGCCGTCTGCGAATCGTCAATTGGATCGAACGATGGTTGAGGGCAAAGCCACCCCGTTGATCCAACGCATCAGCGCGGCGATCGACGAACTCCGAAAAAGTGACCTTGAACGCCGCGAGATTTATGTGCTAACCGATTTGTCCGCGGCCGCTTGGCGGGATGCAGATGCTTCCGATCTGCCGACCAAGCTCGCTAGAGACGAGGAGGGCAAAGGAATCGCAGGCGAAAACATTTTGTTGCAAGTCATCGATGTCAGTGTGCCCGTCGATGAGATTCGCAATTGGTCATTGACCAATTTCAAGCTCAGCCAACAATCGACGGTACCCGGCGGTCAAGTGACGATTTCGGCCGACGTGCAAGCGTCGGCAGGAAGCGCGAACGCCAAGCAACTCAACGTCGAATTGTTCGTCGAGGATGCGGACACTGTCTCGCAAAATGGCAACGCCAACGCCAAGCCTAAGCCTAAGGACAGTCAATTGGTACTCGTCGATGCGGGCGGCTCAATCCCGATCCAAATGACGATCAAGGAGTTAACCGAGGGCACGCACCACGCCGAACTCCGACTCTCGTTTCCAGACCCGCTGGAGTGCGACAATGTTGTCTACATCACCGTGGAAGCGAGGACACACGGCCAAACGCTAGTGGTCTGCGATGACTCGAGTGACGCGGAAAAGGTGGGCCGTTTGATCGATCCGCAATCAGGTAGCAGCGAGAGTGGAGCAGACGCATCGCAAGGAGACAGGATGTACAAGACGAGCACGCTTTCGGATTTGGAGGGGTTGGACTTGACCCGTTTTTCCAGCATCGTGCTTTACAATCCAGGCAGCATGTCTGCAGACGCAGCGGACCGGCTGGGTGCATGGGTTGATCAAGGGGGCGCTCTGATGATCGTCCTGGCATCCAGTTTCGAATCCGCCGAACTATTGATGGGGAGTCCACTTGCCAATTTATTGCCCGGCAAAGTCAAGGGGCTTGCGAGTCGACCCATCACCGATCGTTCGCAAAGCTTGGCCCCATTCACCAAGAGCCATCCGATTTGGGTGCCATTCGAGATCCCCATTCAAGATATCCCGTGGTCGAGATACGCGGTCTACCGCTATTGGGAAATAGACGGGTTGGACGATCGCTCATTGGAATTGATGCGATTCACGGGGAGCGAGTCGCCAGCCGTCATCGAGCAGGTTCGCGGTCAAGGGCGTATCCTTACCTTTGCGATTCCATATCATGAGCCAGCTCAGGATGCAGCGCCGGAAAAACGTTGGAGCGAACTTTTTTATTCGGATGACCCCTACCCGGGTGCCCAACTTTTCCGTAGCTCCATCCTGTACCTTGCGGCTTGGAACAAACAGCAACTCAACTACTACGTCGATGAGACAGTCGTATTGGAAAACAATCTTAGCCAGTTTCCGAAACTCTATAAGCTATTCAGCCCGCCTAACGAAGAGACTCGCGTCGAAGCGGCGGCTGAATCGCTCGTCTATAACTTTACGAGGTTCCCCGGACAGTACCGGCTCAAGGGTGTTCGCATTCAAGGACCAGTCAATCGCGGTTTCAGCGTCAACATCGATCGCAACGAAGTGTCGTTGGAGCGCATCCGGCCTGAGGTGCTCGACAAAGCCATCGGCAAAGGGCTCTACCGTATCGCCAAGGAACGCAATGACGTTCAGTCCTCGCTCGGAGAGGGCCGTTACGGACGTGACTTGTCGCCGTTCCTTATGATGCTCGTGGTGATGTTGATCATGGCAGAGCAAACGATGGCCAGTCGATTCTATGCGCAAACCAGACGGGCAGCAGCATGATGGATTGGTCGCTCGACCCGATCTTTGGCAGC
>JANODW010000466.1:0-1038 GCA_031412875.1 Pirellula sp.
TGTGGTCATGGTTTCGACAGGCAAGTTTGGTCAAAGCCAACCCATCGCAGCCAGGCAATGGCACTCCGGATTCCTGCCCAGCCGATTCCAAGGAGTGGAGTTCAGAAGCACTGGCAGTCCCGTGTTGTATGTGGATCGGCCGAACGGCGTCTCACCTGCTCAGCAGCGAGATTTGGTCGATGCCGTCTCCGCGCTCAATCGCTTGGAAGCGAATCGAAGCCACGATCCGGAAATCGAAACTCGCATCAGTCAATACGAGATGGCTTTTCAGATGCAAACAAGTGTTCCGGACCTGATGGACATCAGCAACGAGCCCGCGCATGTCCTGGAAATGTATGGGACCAAGGGAGGGGACGGCAGCTTTGCATCAAACTGCTTGCTTGCCAGACGATTGGCTGAGCGAGGGGTTGGTTTTATACAACTTTACCATCGCGACTGGGACCATCACGGCAGTGTAAAAGAACACGTCGCGGGAACAGCCGCGGAAGTGGACCGCGGCGCATCGGCATTGCTATTGGACTTGAAACAGAGGGACATGCTCAAGGACACGATTGTCATTTTCGGTTCGGAATTTGGACGCACACCCATGGCGCAAGGGAACGGCCGCGACCACCATTTGGCCGGCTTTTCGATGTGGATAGCAGGAGGCGGTTTCAAACCCGGAATGAGTTATGGCGCGACGGATGAGTTGGGATACCACGCGGTAGAGAATCGCGTATCGGTGCATGATTTGCATGCGACCCTATTGCATCAATTGGGCATCGACCACACGCGATTCACCTACAAATTCCAAGGCCTCGATTCCAAGTTGACAGGGGTGGAACCCGCTAGAGTGATCCAAGAAATCTTAGCCTAATTTATTCGGCCCATCGATTTACAACCGTAGGTCGCACCTGCCGGGTGCGACTATGCAGCCTAGCTCCACGTGGCCTCGACTTGCTACGGAATTATCTCGATCGCAGGAAGATCCAAGCTGGCAGGCGCTTTGCCATTCGGTTCGCGAGAGATCGATTCTCCAAACTTTGAAAACCCATCGAC
>JANODW010000467.1:0-4535 GCA_031412875.1 Pirellula sp.
GTCCGTGCTCTCGACCGCTTTCGAAAATCACATCGCTATCGTCGATGAAGACAATCGATGGCGCGTTCGCGACTACCTGTTGAAAAACATGATCGACGTGATAGTAAAAGTGATTTGTTCCCGAGATCATCGTTCCATCGATCAAGAAGAACTTGCCTTTAAGCCTTCGCGCCAACGCTCTCCCAACGGTTGTTTTTCCGGAGCCAGGCGGTCCAGCTAGAATGACACCTCGTTTGGGAGTCAGGCCAAACCGCATCGCCAGTTCACTATTCTCCAATGGCAAGATGATGTTTTCCTCAAGCGAGGCCTTAATATGATCGGCACCGATCAAGTCATCAAGGGTGACATCTTGGACCTCCTCGGTATCGACCCAGTGTCCATTCGTTTCGTTTTGCAATCGCTTGAGGACGGTCGTCTTGCCCATCCCAGAGGGTGCCCAAAGTTGCAGCAATGGGACCTTTCCACTCCAGGCCTTTAGGAATTCGAAGGCTTGCGATTGGGCTGGTGACAGGGAGAAGATGTCTGGCTATTGGGTTAAAGACATAAGCTGATTTGTGACTTGCGTCGTCAAGTTGGAAGAGTGGTGGCTTATCCGGTTGATTCTATCAAGAGCCACGACACAATCCCAGCGGATTGGTTCACGCGACGAATGCGACAGGAAACACCAAATCTGTTCGAGATAAATGGAGCGAGAGTGCAGGGCAGGGCAGGGGGCTAAGATCTTGCTTTTTGATACGCCTCAATCGACTTCTTTTCGGACTCCGGTTTCCCTTCCAGACCATCTACCACCATCTTCCAGGCGAAAGTGCCGATGACCAAAAGATACGAAGTTGCAATCATGGCTAGCACTGCAAAAATCATTGCATGGTCAACGAGTAAACGGCAAAAGTCCCCAGCCAGTGTTCCCCTTCGTAGTGACCGCTGAAAACGTATCCGAGCCCAACTTGCGCATGTTCGCTGGCCGATCGGCGCAGGAGCTGGACTCGAGGATCATCCTTCGGAAGCCCGCTGGCGATCCCTTGCATGCACCAGGCTCGCGATAGATCCAGGCCTGCCAAATGGACCAACTTCCCGTCGGTCACATCGCTGACCTGAACCGGTCGCTGGAGTAGTAGTCGCGAGAGCGGGCGACGATCAAGTCTTCGAGTTGTCGGTTGCGAACGATACGAGCGTAGTCGAGGATCTGCCCGAGAGCAAAGGACGAGTCCGGATGCACGCCGGTTCGGATAGGCTGTCGGAGTTTTGGCAGATAGGCCATCGTCAGTTCGACGATTTTAGTCTCCAACGGGATCAGGTCGGTTCGCCATCGCTGGGCATTCGGGTCGTCCCAAGAATGGAGCTCCGCGACAAGTCGCAGGAGCCAAGCCCATCCATACATTCGCTCGAAGGATTTGTTTTCCTTTTCGTCAAAGTACTTGGCTTCGGCCAGCAAGTTTTCTTGGCTCAGGCTGATCGATAAAACCTTTCTTGATGCATCGGCCGACTCATGGGAAGGATTGCATTTGAGGAGCCGGACCAGCATCCAGTGGGCATGGACACTGCTATGCCAGTCGAAACAGCCGTAGAAGGCAGGGTGCAACTGCTTTGGACCGAGGTTGTTATCCAGACTCGTAACGACATGGTTGGGTTTGTTGGGAAACTCGCGATGCAATCCCGTTAGGGCAAGCTTTGCCAATTGTGCGGCTTGGGGGTCGCTAAGCTTTTGACCGAGAGACGGCAGTTCGCGGCTGGATGCCTGAGCAAGAACGTTGTTGGGCACAAGAATTACATCCCAAGCGAGGACTGTAAACATCAACAAAAGGGAGGGGCAGGGGGGCGAATTCGATGGAATGTGCATGAATGAAATTGGTTTGTTGGGTGAAGGGGTAGGGGGAATAGCTTGTTTGTTTCCAGTTTCACTGCGTGGGAAGTAGGAACGGTCGGGTAAGAATTGCCGATCGAAGGAAATGATTGAATCGGACAATTTCCGCCGCCTAGCAAACGGATTCGGTTTCACAAGAATGTACCGTTCCCGCGACGCTTGCGGATTCTGCAAAAAACGGCGGATTGGGAAAAGCGAACGATTGAGAAAAAAACTCGGACTAGAGAACCGGATCGGACTGGCCCGGCCCCGGTGGGAAGCTGGGCATCGATTTCGGCATGGATCGAAAACCTTGGGCTATCGCCCAATGGCAATCCTTTTCGTAGCGGCTGGGCGCGAGCCCTCCGGTGTCGCGGCTGAGATCGCGGCGATTCTTTACAGATCCAGGATCGCGGCGATTCTTAACAGGTCCAGACCGGACGGCTTGTGCCTTTCCGCTAACGCCATTGGGCTATCGCCCTATGGCATTCTTTCCAGCCAAAAAGCCCGCTCCGCAACGTCCGATAATGTTTCTTATGTTCGGTTCTGTATCGATTTTCCCCTGGGTTTTTGAAAGTTCTTGAGTTTTGCGGGATGGCCGCTAGCCGGAGATCACCGAGCCGCGGACCGCCAACTCCCCGTCCCCCATCCGCTCTAAATACGTCCCCATCCGACGGAATTTCTCGTACCGATCACTGACCAAATCGTCCGGACTGACTTTGACGAGCTGATCAAGCGATTTGGTTAAATAAGCTTTGAGGCGGGCAGCCATCTGCCGCGGATCGCGATGCGCGCCCCCCAACGGCTCTTCAAGCACGTCGTCTATCACCCCTAGCTTGGCCAAATGCGACGACGTAAACCTTAACGCTTCTGCCGCCTTGTTCGCAAACTGATGACTTTTCCAAAGGATGCCAGCACAGCCCTCCGGACTGATCACCGAATAATAAGCGTACTGAAGCATGGCAATCTTGTTCCCAACACCTATCCCCAACGCGCCCCCTGATCCTCCCTCGCCTATCACCACACACAAAATGGGCGTCCGCAACTGGCTCATCAAAAACATACTCTCCGCGATCACCTGAGCTTGACCACGCTCCTCGGCGCCAATGCCCGGATAAGCACCCGGCGTGTCTATGAAACATATGATCGGCAACTTGTACTTCTCCGCCAACTTCATCTTGGACATCGACTTTCGATAACCCTCAGGATGCGCACAGCCAAAATGACAAGCCGCCCGCTCCCTATAAGTCCGCCCCTTTTGATGCCCCACCACCAACACCTTGTGCCGGCCTAACTTCGCAAAGCCAGTCAACATCGCCCGGTCATCACCAAAAAACTTGTCCCCATGCAACTCTATGAACTCGTCGAATGCCAAATTCAAGTAATCCTTGGTATAAGGACGGTCCTTGTGCCTCGATACCTGCACGATCTCCCACGGCGTCAACTTGGCATATATCCCCCGTGTCGTCTCCGTCCATTTTCGACGAAGCTGCCTAATCTGCTCCTGATCCGCTTCGCTGTGGCTGTCATTCTTCTCAAGCGTTCGCAGTTGGATCTCAATGTCCAATATGGGCTGCTCAAACTCAAATCCTGGCGATGTCGTTTCCATAATATTTTCAGCTAATAAATAAGTTGATTGCACCGGACCCCCGCACTGGGTTCACCTCCAAAAAAGATCCGCCAATAGAACCATCAAGTTGGATTTTCCATTCGCCCCCCAGCCGGAAAATCATCGAAAATCGGACTCTCCGGGATCCGTGGCGGCCGCTTGAAAATCGGCGTTCCTCGCAACATCTTCAAAACATCCCACATGTCCTGCGGTCGATCTGCCGGCTTCTTCGCTAACATCTGCTTCACCAAATTGTTGAACTCCGGTGTGATGTTGTCGTTAAGCACCAACACCGAAGGGATCGAAGCCGACAAATGCTTGCTGAGCAAATCGTTGGGCGTGTTGCCCGTATAAGGTGCCTTGCCCACCAACAGCTCGTACATCATGCAACCCATGGAATAAATGTCGCTCCGTTGATCCATGTTGTGACCCCGAATTTGCTCCGGAGACATATACGATCGCGTCCCCTCGACTTTGTTCTTCGAACCAAAGAACTTCCCAAGCCCTTTTTTGATCTTCTTGGAAATGGTGAAGTCGATGAGCTTCACTTCGTAGTCACGGCTCAACAACAAATTGTCTGGCTTGATGTCGCAATGAACGAAACCCTTGGAGTGGAAATAATAGAGCGCCTCGCACGACTGCTCGATGATCGTGGACAACTTAAAGGCAATCGGTTCGGGGCCCCGACGCAGCGCCTGCTTGAGATTGATTTCGCTAAACAATTCCAGCACGATAAACGGCGTCTCGGCGTCGGTTCGATACTCGATCAACTTGATAATGTTCTTGTGACTGAGCGTCTTGGCAATCTCGTACTCATGCTTGAGAAATCCGATCTCAACCTTGTTCCCTCGCTGCTCAGGCCTCAACACCTTGAGCGCATACCGCTTTTGCCCATCGTCCCGAATGGCTTCCCAAACCTGACAAGTGCTCCCAAGCCGTATCATGCGGGTGAGTCGGTAAGGACCGAGGAAGTCTCGTACTTTTGCCATTGAGTGATTTCGTATGGAAACAGTGGTCTTGGAAGAAACAGTGGTCTTGGAAGAAACAGTGGGCTGGATGGAACAGCGGGCTGGATGGAACAGCGGG
>JANODW010000468.1:0-3872 GCA_031412875.1 Pirellula sp.
GGCAAATGGCCAATTCGACTTCGCCTGCATAAAGGTGCACCGCGATGGCCAACGTCTCATTCGAAATATTTTGTCGCCGCAGCAATCCCAACGGGGCGTGATGTCGGGAGCAAATCGCAGCGAGTCGAAACCCCGCCGCCGCGACTTGCTTTTGCAGCGAGCTTAGCTCCTTGGCCGGCAGCGCAAATACCAACACTTGGCTGCCGGCATTTTTGTCTGCAGTCGGGCTCTCCACCACATGGAAGTCGATGATGGGTGGCTCATCCGAATCGCCCAGTTGCTGTTCCACTTCACTCGCGATCAATGCCGGCAATTCGTTCGCTTCCGCCGGTGGCAAGTTCAAGGTCGGCAGATCGAGCTCTGGTCGGGATAGCAGCACCACCAGACGTTGGATATTCATCGACCGGTCGCGAAAATGATTCGCTAAAGCCAAAAGCGGGTTGCCCGCCTCGCTATGAGGCAAAACACCAAAGTCCCTCGGTTGGACCCGTTCGGACTTCGGTGAGACGACAAAGAAGCTGATCGTTTCGCGGTCCCAATGCACGAACGCAATCCGCCCCGTACCGGAAGTACGCGCCGACGGCTTTCGGAAACTTGCAATGCGACTCAGCCAGTTCATCTTGTTGCGCCGACCAATTGTTCTAAGGAAAAGCCGCGATCCCAGGGATGCCAAACCATCGGATTTCGCAACTGAGTCGGGGTCTCACAACCGTCAATGGTGGCCGTGATACGATAGACCGCGCTCCGGTCGTCTCGGTAACCTATGGACTGCACCGAATAAACGTCGCTGCGACTAGACAAATAAGGCTCGAGTTCTTTGAGTTTCGCGATATCCATTGCGTTCACCAACCAAGCGATGGTGTTTGCTCCATCCTCGGTCTTGTTTGCGTCGGCTGCTCCTGACCGGTATTGAACAATTTGTTGCGCCAAAGTCAGATCGAGCCCGGGTACACCGGCCAAGACCTCGAACGGAGCCGCTGAAACATCGACTCGCCCGATCGATGTTGGAGACAAATCGACCGCAACATCATCGAGCAAATTACTAAGGTAGTTACGCATCTCGGACAAGTCACTCGAAAAAGGGCTGCGAACGAACCGTTTCGCCGAAGTTGTCGCGCCCGACCGACTACTGCTGCCTGTGCTGCCACTGCTCCCACTGCTCGAAATGGTCGGCGGCAAGTTGACAACGGCCCCGACCAAATCCAGTGCGCTGCGAAAGGTGTAAAGCGAGCTCTTGCTGAAATCCGGCGACCAGCCCTGAACCCACTCGATCGGGGCTGTACCGGTCGGGGCAGCAGTTGCCTGCGTCGAAAGGGCAGGCCCCGGCTGTGCGACCGTTTGCGTTGCCGGTGACGGGTCCGTCGGTTTGGAAGGACTGACGCTGGGCCCATCACTTCTGGGCCCATCGCTGATCAGGCCATCGCTGCCGGGGCCGTATTGCCGCATCGCGATGACGAAGTTTGCTCTGTCGGCGGGCCAAATGGCCGAGAGATTGCGATGCAACTGAGCAAGGTCTGTATCGTTCAAATTGATTCTTGGCGCCCCGTTGCGCGTCGTATTGCGATGCCCGCTATACCACGTCAGATAGCGTTGGAGCGGCGAGAATGCGACGGCTTCAGTGAGCGATCGATCCCTGGCTGATCGAGAGTTCGGACCGCCCTTGGATTGACTGACGAGTCTACGTTCTAATGGATCGAGCTGATAGTTTTGGTTGAGGTCTCCACCCAACCATGCTTGTCGGACGTCATCGAGTGTTACGCTTTCGTTGCCCGCAGCCTGGGTTTCGATGCGACGCGTTGCCCCCAAAGAGAGCAACCAGGCATCCACTGTACCTTCGGTCGCGCCGGGCAGTCCCAGCAATGCTGCTCGGGCGTGTCCCGGTTTCATTCTGTCCCATGCTAACAACGTAGGGATATGCAGCTTCGCGGACTCATTCTCTAAACCAAAACGAATCGATCCGCTCGATCCGCCGAGCGTGGATGTCGCCGCGGTCCGATTGCTCGCGACACTTTGGTTGCCCTGCGGCGAGACCAAACAGAATCTCCAAGCATTGGGATCCCTCTCGCCCCCTAGCGATAAGGGCACATCGCTGACGAGGATATCCCGAAAAGCCGACTCGTTGTTATCGAGCCCGCCCAGATCGGTTCGTTGGGACAATGGCAATTCCACTATGGCAGTCGCGACTTCCAATCCGCTCATCGCCGCGAGCCTTGCGTGCACTTGCTCTTGCGCCGAACGTGTGACGCGGTATTGGCTTTCCATATAAAAAGAAAACCGATATGCCCCGAGAGAAATGAGCATCACCAAGACGACCACGACCAGCAACGCCATCCCCAATCGCGGCGAACGGCGGCGCTTTGCCCGAGATCCTTTCAGAAGCAGCGTTTTACCATGGGTCATGGCGATCTCCCTGCCACCGATGCGTTCGCAGGACCACCCTTGGGAGCCACTCCACCGGCAACGAAAATAACCAACTGAACCTCGCTAGTCGACGAACTCATCAGTCCTTGGCCCCCCCCGCCCGAACGCACGGAATCGGTCTCTAGCTCTGGATCGTTGAGACGGCCAGTACCATCGGGTTCGCTCCATGGCGACGTTTCTAAAGGTTCGTTCTCCGTTTCAACATCGGGTTCTTGTTCGGACGGGTTCCGAATCTCGGATACCGGTGGGAAATCGAAACCGAACGCAACGGCCCTTGGCAATCCTCCGCGTTGAACGCTGCTCCACTGGTTCGCCCAAGCCAATCCATCGAAGTATCGGAACTGGGGATGCATCAATCCGTCCAGTCGTACTTCATTGATGGGACTCGCGTTGGCGATCCCATCCTCTTCGGATTGGCGATAGAGATCCTGCGCCGTCAATGCGCGATCCGCTGCGGCAACGGTTGCTGTTTGGTTGCGCGCGTCCATCCGCTCTCGCCGGACGAGTGAGTACTGCGTTGTGTCCGAGGATCCGTCTCGTAGAAGTTGTGGCGCGACGCTTTGGCTGGAGCGTCCAGCGGGCATGGGAACCAACGCATATTCGATCTGCAGAGATTCTGCCGGCCAGGGGGAGGTCGAAACAGTGCTACCTCCGAATTCCTCTCCTGACGCAAGCGCATCTTCGACCTCTGCGGGATTCTTTTCGCCACTCTCGGACATCAAATTCCCCAGAAAGGGAATCGGATCAATCGACGGTGAGATCATCGCCGTGAACCCCATCGGACTCCCCTCGAACGAGGATCGATTGGCGCTGGGTCTCGCAATGCCGCGCGTTGCTGGGGCCGCCGGATCCGGTAACTCGACGAGCAGGAGATGCTGCAGGTCTCTTTCCAACCAGGACCGAGCAGACCGGATCGTCTGCGTTCGGAAGGACAGCTTCCAACCGCGCATTTCCGCATCCCGAAACGTTCCCAGCAATGACCAAGCAACGGCCATCAACGCGCCGAGCAATCCGAGCGCGATCATCAACTCCATCAACGTGAAGCCTCGCTGTGGCTTGCTCGCAAGCATTATTTCAACGCTCCACCACCCAGTGGGTTTCCCGTTGCGAGCGTTGCGCTTTGGTCGCCGGAGGGTAGGCGGCGAATCACTCGCGAAAGTTCACACAACGGATCTGCGGACTGACTCATTCCTGGTTCAGGCGAATCGTAGAGTGCCACTGTCACGCGTACCAAGTTTGTCCGAATCCCTCTGCCCGCGCCCAAATCGGCGTTGGCCCTATCGCCACCCAACTCGAAAGGGGTAACCGAAATGCGATAACTTCTCACTGGCTGGCTTGGCAGAACCCCTTTTATTTCCGTTTGGATTTCTTGAGTTGCGAAACCGGCGGCAAATTCATCCATAACCGACTGCGCTTGCGACATGGCCATCGTTTGGACCTCGGCGCGATTT
>JANODW010000469.1:0-3209 GCA_031412875.1 Pirellula sp.
GGCAGCTCGCGACTCCATTTTGTGAAGCAATGCGTCCACGACCTCGATCGCTTGTTCGAGCCGCGCGGCGATTTGGGATGGGCTAACGAACGAAATGTCTTCGTCTACGAAGTCGAGGCCCGCCTCAATGTCTGCGAGCAAGTTTACCAACGACTTCCTCAAGTGCGAGAGCGGTTCGGAAAGCCCGCCGGAGAGTTGTGAAAGGGCAACCTTCAACGAGCGATCATTGGAGGCATGGATGACTCCGAGAACCGCCTCACACTGCGTTAGGTCGAGTCGGCCGGCCAAGAATGCACGCAGCGTAAACTCCCCCGCCTGCGCGAGTTGTGCGCCGAACTGGATCAGTCGCGACTGGATCGCTTGCAGGATGACAATGTTGCCAATGCAATGCAGTTCCACCGAGGGTTGGCCGGTATAGCTGCGGTCGTCTGGCCAAACAAAAGCATCAAGGTCGATCGTTCCAAGAGAGGGCAATGCGATCGATGGTTGCAAACGTGTCGCACGCGAAACGTTCCACGCGTGTTCTGAGCCGATCGCGCAGGCCTTTTGAACGATAGAAAGAGAGTCGGGCCCGGTCACTCGAATCGCACCGCGGAGCGCACCCTCTGCGCCCGTAGCGATAGCGCAGATGGTGGATTCGATGTCCAATCTCATGCGTCGTTAAACTTATACTTCCCAGGCATTCGCACTTCGACTTCGGGTGCGGGGCCCCAGTCCGGTTTGTCTGGTCCAAGCTTTAATTCGCTAGCGAGGGCGTCGTCCCATTTGATGATTTGACCGGAATAAGCAGCTTCGCGTCCCATGATTGCCATGAGGGTACTCTTGCACATGTAGTCGCCGTTGTTGATCGGTTTCCCATCGCGGATCGCTTTCATGAGAGCGACGTGTTCGAGCAGGTACATGCTCGGTTTTTTGCCCTCGAACTTCCAATTCGTCTCGCCTTTGACTTCGTTCGCCAGGACCCGCGCTGTCCCTTTGGTACCGTAAACAAAATCTTCGGTTTGGTTGAAGCATCCGTCCATTTGACGCGTCGAAGCAAAACATCGCGTTCCGTCTGCCCATTCATAGACGACGGAGAAATGGTCATAGATGTCTCCATATTCGGGTTGTGTTCGGACTTGGCGTCCCCCCGTGCCATAGCACAAAACGGGCGGGACATCATTGTGAAGCCACATGGCTTTGTCCAACGAATGGATAAATTGTTCGACGTAATGGTCGCCGCTCAACCATTTGTAGTAGAGCCAGTTGAGGACCTGTTTGTGCATGGGGGTCCAGTCTGGCTGCGGAGTGCGAATCCAAAGGGTGCCAGTCAAGTAATTCTCTTGGATCGAGATGATCTCACCGATGGCCCCGGATTGGATTTTTTCGATCGTCGCTTTGACACCGTTGTCGTATCGCCAACAGAGTCCTGAGACAACGCACAGTCCTTTGGACTCCGCCAGCGCCGAAGCGGCCATCACTTTTCGCACGCCTGGCGGATCTACCGCGACTGGCTTTTCACAAAACACATGCTTACCGGCATTGACTGCCGCTTCCATTTGAGCGGGACGGAAACCCGGTGGGGTTGCGAGCAAGATCACATCCACGTCGGTTTGCAAAATCTTTTCAAGGGCTTCCCAACCCGAGAAGCATTGTTCCTCTGGCACTGCATATTGGCTTCCCAACGATTTCTTTAACTGCTCCTTTCCATCCTCCAGTCGGTTGTAGAAAACTTCTGCGATGGCCGTCAATCGGCAGCCGGCATCGGCGCTCATGTTGTCCTTGGCAGCGCCCATCCCTCGTCCGCCACAACCCACCAATCCGACTTTGATGATATCGCTGCCCGCTGCATGAACGCTGCGATTAAAGAAACTCGATGCGCTCGCCACGGCGGTGGTTGCTGCCGTTGTTTTCAAAAAACCGCGTCGGCTGGAACCGGTCGACGATGGCGTTTTTGCCGGTGGGCTTGGAGCGTCTGCAGTTTTTTCTTGAGGAAGATCCAGTGGATCAATTGTCATCTTGGGAGACCTCTACGGTTTGCGGTTGCGGTTGCGGTTGGAATGGAGTGGACGGCGAGACCCATAGTCACGCCCGGAATTCAGCAATGCCTCCCCCCGGTTAGCCTATCGGTGATGCAAAATTTGCTTATCCTTGGAATTTGCAAACGATACAACTCTTCGTTTATAACCCAATGAACTCGGTATGCAACACGATCCGGCCGACTCCCTATCCAAAATCGCCGCTGTTCCTGAAGAAAACGGGGCAGCTCAGCCCATTTCCCCAGAAAGTGGTTCGCTCCCCCAAGGCGCGCATTCAGCCGACACGGATGAGGATCAAGAAACGGACGAAGATACTCAGCTTTTCCCGCTGCCCATGCGAAGTCGCTATCTGCGCGATGGAGACCGGGAGGCATTCCTGAAATGGGTGGACACGGCTCTGCCCCTGGAGCTTGAAATCGGATCGGGAAAAGGCCTTTTTCTAACCAACGCATCCAAGCGATCGCCAGAGCGACGATTTGTAGGACTCGAACTCGCAGCAAAATATGCAATCGATTGCCAAGCGAGAATCGAAAAAAGTGGAATTCCCAATGCAAAGTTTTTCGCTTGCGATGCAGTGGCGGTCTTGGATCAAGATGTCGCGGATGGCTCGCTCGACGCGATCCATGTGTACTTTCCGGATCCATGGTGGAAGTCTCGCCACAAAAAACGGAGAGTGCTCCATGAGAACTCGCTCCGCAATATCGAGCGAGCACTCAAGCCCACAGGGTCGCTGCATTTTTGGACCGATGTTTTGGACTATTACGAATCAACGCTCGAGCTGATCGAACAGGTGACCAAACTCAAAGGTCCGTACTTCGTAAGCGAACCGCCTGCGGACCATGACATGGACTACTTAACGCACTTCGAACGGAGAACGCGTCGCAATGGACTGCCGGTGTACCGGTCTCGGTTCACCAAGCTTTGAATCCTGCCTCAAAGACTCATTTCAAGTCCGGTTAATGTCCCGGTACTCGTGCCAAACGATTCGGTTTCGATGCCCATCCTTTGAAGCATACTGACGTAGAGATTGCATAATGGTGGCGGATCATTCATATCAAAGGCTAGATGCTGACCATGCTGGAACCCACCGCCGGCAAGAAGTACTGGCAGGTTCTTGGTGGAATGGCTGCTGCCATCGCCAAGGTTGCTACCGAGAAACACACTTGTGCGATCAAGCATGCTGACGCCGTT
>JANODW010000470.1:0-3211 GCA_031412875.1 Pirellula sp.
GGATCGCCGCTTCTCGGAACTCAGCTTGGTCGGATTCTCTGTTTGCCATTGGTAAGCGTTTCGCACCAAGCAACGGACCATCGATTTGAACGCGATTTGGAACAGGTCGTCGAACTCGGTAACCGCCCCATGCCCGACTGGGTTTTGGTGTTCCATATGCCTTGCAGTATCTACCAAACGGCAGGCTTGATAGAAGAAGCCTTGACGCGGCAACCAAGTCAGCAGGTGGGTCAACGCGCGTCGACGCACGCGGGCACTGAGAATATCGCGTGGCTGTCCTCCGCGAGTGAGTGAGACATACAGCAGCTTTTGCTCGCGAAGGACCGCCACGAAACTGGGAAACGTTTCCTCAACCCGCGAGCGACGACCCGCCATCAGGTCTCCGAACAACTCTACCGTCAACACTTCGTCTTTCGGGAGCCCTTCCAGCAACGGTTGGCAGCTTGCGACATCGTCGCTGTGCGCCAAGCTAGCGCCAATCAACATGCGTCCTGCGTCTGCCGTCTCAACCGCAGCCGCTAAAATCCTCTCCATTAAAGATTCTTTGATCACTCGCTGGCGATCGTAACGAGCCATCGAGTCGGTGTCGGTTCCACCACGGGCTACTTTGTACGACTGGATTTGGTCCAGCAAACCAATCAGCGCATTTCGATTGTGCAAACATTGCTCGCTCCATCGCCTGAGCGCTGCGACCACTCGCATCTTTCGTGACGAATCCGCCTTGGCCACGTCCGACGAGCCTTGTTCTCCGGACTCCAGCGTTTGTGTCGACTGCGAAACGAGCTTCCACATTTGAGCCAATGCTGCCAGGAACGTTAAGTGTTCACCGAGGCGTTTCGATTCTGCGACCAATTCTTCAGAAGTCCCTTCATCTTGCTCGAAGACGGGTCCTTCTACGCCGTCGTCCGTGCTGTCCGAGTAGGTCACGCCTTCGTAGGCAGCATCGAACAAGGAGGCTTTGTCATTCCCATCCTCGCCATCGTCCCCCGCGTCATCGTCCCCCGCGTCATCTTCAACGCGATCTCCGGCCGCTAGAAGGTCGGACCGATCCTCAGGGCGTTTTTTGGGTTTCCCCGCTTTGGCCAGCCGAAATTCGGGAACTGTCCAAAACGATTCCCCGTTCGCTTCCAGATAATCAAAAAACTTCTCAACCATCGACCAAACAAAATCGGGTGACTTAGGCGCATCTATTTGTTTATTTAACTCTCCGGATGGCCCGAAATTCGGTGACTCATCGGATTCGTGTGAGTATTCAAACAACTGCTCCAACCAAATGCGAGCGAGATCGGAGTACGAGGTGTTTCCGCTTTGCAGTCCAACGCGTTCCGCCTGACTGAGCCAGTGAACAAGCAGGGCCATTCCGCTGACGAAGTCCCGCCGGTCGAGCAATGCTTCGATCACCAACGCGTATGCCTTTGGAGAATCGAAAAGGTCCGCGTGGGGAGACCAAAATTTGAGATCGCCAGCAGCGGCTCCGCCCTGATGCCACAATCTTAAAGCCCTGGCCACGAGCTGCGAAGATTCCAATGCGTCCTGCGAATCAGTGGCCGCCACGTCGCTGACTTGATGGGCGGCGTATTTTCTCCACCAATCGGATATCGTTTGGAAACGTTCTTCGGTTCGCTTGGCCAAGGCATCGTGATCGGTTGCTGCAGCCTCGCGCCAAAGCCTGGAAAGAAATCCGAACGTCTGCTCCATGATTTGGACAAGTTCTTCGACCCGTTCATCCACCACCGTTGCGTCCGAACCGATGAACCGTGGGAAATTGCCCGCGAAACCGAGGATGTTCCAGGGGTCTACCAACGCGCCACATTCGACTCCCCGCTGAATCAAATCGAAGATCTGTTCGGGCACTTCTCCCGCTTTGTCCAACTCGCCCCGGCGCAACAATTGGTTCCCAACCGTGAGCAAGCAGTCGATTCGGCAAAGGATACGGGCCGAGGGTACTTGAACATCATCAGCTTCTTCCTTGGCAGCGTTGGCGCTTCCCATCCTTGCAAAGACGCGCGCTAGCTGCACATGTTCCACCTGCGAAGCCCGCAACCGCGCAAGGGTCGTGTTGAGTTGCTGCCTGGCGCCGCCGAGAGGTTGTCTGCGAATCGATGCTTCCTTGCGCAGGCGATCCGCATGAACGCCCGTGAGCCCTTGTAGAAACTCGGTGTAGAAAGAATCGCGATACGTGGCAATTTGGGCCAGCAGATTGACTAGCGTCGTGGTGGATGAGAACGAGTTGGCGCTCCCGCCCGAAATGCCAGAGGCCATCAACATCGTGCCTGCCAACACCGCAGCCGCTTCGGTAAGCGTTTCTTCTTGCGAAAGCTCCTTCTCTTCTGCAACTCTGTCCAGCAGGGCATCGACGGTCACTTGCTGTAGCACAAAGCGTCGGTATACGCCGCTCTGATCCATGAGATGCGGGTCCCACTGGCCAAAGTAATAGTTAGGCCGCTTGTTGACGGGATGATCGAAATCATAAGCTCGAACATCCAACGACAATTCGTCCAGATTGTTGGGATCGAATTGGGCATCGCGCAAGATATGAGGCGACGTGTTTCTCAAAATCTCCAGAGCCTTGTTCACAATCTCGCAATAGGGCCCATACGCGACCCCGACGTCACGTACGTAAAGCGGGATAGGACGCAGCCACTCATGCGCATACGGTTCCAAACGCCTGCCTTCCAAAACCGCGACCGGCCGGAATCCGACATAGTCGTTCAGTTGGTCTATGGCCTTGGCTACGATCCGATCGATCTCACCCCAGGGAGCCCCCTGTTGAAGCACGCATTCGATGGCTCGACCTAAGAACAGACCATTGAACAAGCCCTCGGGCTCCTGATGGAACAGCAAGTCGCTGTGGTAATCCAAATAGTCCGGAAGCAGATACAACCAGACAATTTGCAGCACTTGGCTAGCCTGGTCGCTTTCCCGAAAAATATCCTTTTCGTCGCGCAGCTTGCCGAGCCGATCTTGCAACCATTGCTGGATCGTGAGCCATGGAGGCAAGCCTGCGTAAGGACTGTACTGGCCTGGTGTTCCAGACAATGCCAGTCCATAAAGCCGGTTCAAGGCCGCCAGCGATTTCGGATCTGACTTGCCAGACGAAAAATTGAGATAACCCAAAACATGGGCTAGATCATCATCTTTTCCAGCCATTCGATTTTCGTTTGTCACCAGTTACCCCAGGCACTCCGTTCTGCGAATTCGCTCTCGCACC
>JANODW010000471.1:0-20866 GCA_031412875.1 Pirellula sp.
GTAGCGGCAGGGCGCGAGCCGTCCGGTGTCGCGGCTGAGATGGCTGAGATGGCTGAGGTTGTTTGCAGGTCCAGACCGGACGGCATGCGCCGTTCCGCAAGCAGAGCAACTTGGTAATGCCTCAAGGGACGGTTGGCCTATTGACCAATCGTCCCTCGAGATTTCCCCCCTACCACTCGTTCACAGCTTACGCTGTTCGCATTTAATTTCTGGTGGACTCATTTTCCCACTTGAATTTGGGTTTCGAATTGAAGTTCGTTCGTTTCTCGGGGAGTTGATCGATTGCCCGATCTGGGATAGCAGGGACTAGTTCCTGAGGCTTCATCGGGGAGGTGGACTTGTTTTCGGGGGCAGGGCCTCCGGGGTTCGAGCTTGCCGGACGAGCTTGAGCGTTGGCGGTACCGACGTTTTGAACATAGGTCCCACGGCTGATCACGCTTGGGCGGCTAGCACCGTAATCCATGTGCCTCGCGGCACTGCGTTCACGGGCCCGTTCTTCGGCATCCCAGTAAGCTTTCTGTGGCCACAATCCTTCTTCGAGCATGATGTTGTTGTACTCGAGCAAGGAGCCTTTGATCGCATGGAAGTCGATGATCGATTTGTTGTACTCCGTCAGAGCTCGGATGTAGTTTTGACCTGCTTGGGACCTGGTCTGTTGAGCACGCACGAGATTGTCGATCGTGGCTTCGGGGTTGCCCGAGTCACCGGCGTCGAATTTGGCTTGCGAGACTTCCACCAAGGTTTGAGCGGCGCTGAGTGCTTGAAACTGCTGTGTCAGTTGCTTGTGCTGACTATCGACCAGTTGCCAAATGGCAGAGAGACGGTGGATCGCAGCAATTTCTTTCTGTTCCAGAATACGGTGTTCGCGGGCCAAAGAAAGCTGCTTGTTTTGCACGTCGTTCAACTGCCTTCGCGAGCCGAAAGCATTTGGGTTGAATTCCACTCTCGCTGTCCCTTCTTGGTAGTTGCCCCCAAAGAGTTCTTCGAACGCACTCGGGCTTCCGGTCGGGAAAGGCGCGTTACCCCCTTGGCGGTCGATCAGGTTGCTGCCCACACCGAGCCATCGGTAGCTCAACGAGACGTTGAC
Source organism: Pirellula sp. (assembly GCA_031412875.1). Lineage (GTDB taxonomy): Bacteria > Planctomycetota > Planctomycetia > Pirellulales > Pirellulaceae > JBKCUI01. Next base: position 1,088 of record JANODW010000471.1, read on the forward strand.
ATCCGCGAGGGCTTGATTCTTTGCAGACATCAGCTCCAGCTCTCTCTGTTTAATGCTCCATTTGTGATTTCGCAGGTCGATGTTTCGGCAAAGGGTTTCGGCGCGAGCGGTCTCCCAATCGAACTGGGCTAGTCCGATCGCAGGCTTGTCGCTTGGGCGGATCAATCGACCGTCGTTGGCAGCCCAGCCCATGAGCAACCGAAGATTCTGCTCCCGACCGTAAAGGCCTGGGTCGTTACCTTGAGTGCCTCCCCCAGCGATGGCAGCATCCAATTGGGCTTTGAACTGGTGGTAGGTGACTCGCGCCTGAGCTTCGGCGTTCTTGGCAGAGTTACTGAGTTTGGCGTTGGCGATCTTCCATGCGATGCCGGCACTATCCACGGCTGTTTTTGCGGTATCGACATTGAAGTAAGCGGCGAAGAGGTCCCAGTACGCATACTCGACATCGCGTACCAAATTGCGGATTCGCTCTTCGTATTGGCCTATCGAGATATCTTCGTTGATGCGAGCGAGGATGACGGGGATACGGTTGACCAGAGTGCCGCGGCCTCGCAACAGCGGGTGTTGCACCTGCGCTTCAAAGATTTGAGTGTAATCGGTTGGTACAGCCCGCCCGAAGTTTCCAGCCGCAGCGGATTGGGTTGGGATATTGTTGAACGATCCGATCGATTGGGATCGAATCGTTGCCACTCCGCCCGTAGCCAGCCTTTTGGAAATGGCCGCTTGAGCGGTCGTGTCGCGAGCCACAAACAATTGAGGATTGAAAACGTTGCCAGCGCCGACGTTCCGGGCACGGTCGGTGGTATTGTACGATATGAACGAAGTGTACTGCGCATCGAATTCGCTCAACGCATCTTCGACGCCGCCCACTTGATTGGCACGAGCCGCACCGCGTGGCAGCACACGATTGCCGTTCTGATCGGTGACCGCTGGCTGCGAATTGGTTGTGGTCGCGGTAATAGCGGGATCGCTCGAGGTCGACAATTGTTGCGACTGGCTCGAAAGAATCGTCGCAGCCATGTCCGCATTCTGGCGCTGGGAACCAGGGAGGGTTTGGACGATGTGGAGATTGTTCAACGCATAGGCGATGCACTCCTCCAACGAAAGGTCGATGACCTCGAAATTTTGGTTGGTCAACGAGAATGGCTCGTGCGATTGGCTCGCTTCTGGCAATGGCTCAGAATTGAGATCGACGTACTCAATCTGTTGGGCTTTGTCCAGATAATGAGCTAGGTCACTGCGTTCGCCCAGAAAGAATGGCTGGGTAGGATGACAACCGGTCAGCAGGACGCAGCCGATTTGAAAACCAGCGAACCATCGATAAAGGTAGCGTTTCATGAGCCTGGAGGTCCCGTCGGTCGACGTGTTTCGAGCCGCGTTGACGAAATCCCCCTAGGAATAGGCGGATTCCATCCAATGCATCCAACCCGATCGCAACCAAGCAACCAGGAAACCATGCATTCGCTTTTCGATACTTGTGTTAGGTACCCCCCTAACGCACTTATCGTTCGTAACAGACCTTACGATCTGTTGGCAAACTATTAGCACAAAAGTGTTATCGACCACGCCTCTGGTAGACTTTAGCGATTAGGTAGAATTTTCGGGCAGGCCCGGCGAGCATGTTTTTGGGCGTTCACGTATCGAGGGTTGAGGCAAGCGGCAGGATCATTACTACCGTAGGATGGGACCATTGTCCCGTCCGTTTATTAGTTCGGGACGATGGTCCCAAACTACCGCTGGTAATTTTCAGCCCGCCGCTCACCTATCTTTGAACCGGATTTGAGAAACGACGAGCGTCAGCGTCACCAGAAGCACCCAAAGCCAAGCCCCGATCCCCAGCACCCCGAAGGAAGCAAGTTGGCGCTCGAACAGGTAATGCAGTCCCAGCAAACTGGGCGGTATAATAGCTAGCAAATGTACATAAAGTTGATACAGACGAGTCGGTTGAGGAGAGCGGTGCAGTAGCCATCGAGGGATCCAGACCGTTGCGGGCCACATGGCCATGAAATAATGGCCGCGGGCGATCGGGACAATGAAAAGGGTGGCGGCATTGACGAGTGCGAATGCAACCAGCAACTCGCGTTCTTTGCCTCGCCAGAGAATAGCTATCAAAGCGATAGCGGTTGTGCAAAGAGAACTCCAACGCACGGCTGTTAAGACAGAAGAGCCGAAGGGGGAATCCATGGGACGTATGGGAGGGGCGTTGGGAAGGTTCGGTTGGGAGGGGAGGATTTTATTTCCGAGCAGCCAAAAAGCGTTCATAGGGCTTTGATTTTTCACCGAATGGCTATCGCCTGCAAAGGGATCGGTGGTGAGTTCATTGGTTCGAGACAACACGTCTTTTCGCCAGGTAGTGAGGTAAGACTGATTTTGCTCCCAACCGAGGAGGGAGGCTGGGAGGACCCATACACCTACGATGATTCCGAAGGCGACGCCGCATAGCATGGCCAGTGGCGAAGCGGAAGGTTTGGGCGGGAGCGATGCGGGCAGGAGCGATGCGAGCGATGCGAGTTTGAGATAGGCCAGACCAAGAAAGAGCAGCAGGGTAGGCAAAGCCGGTGACAGTTTGAGGATGATCGCGCAGGCCAAGAGGGTCCCGCCAGCGAAAGCGTATTTTCGGGAAGGAAGGGCCAGGATCAGTCGGGTTCCAAGGAGGGTCAGGAACAGTTGCAGGATACCGACTTGTCCTCGTTGCAAGCAGTTGAGCGTGGGGAGGCTAAAGCCCAGGACGCAGACCAAACCTCCCCATTGGGCAAATCGGCGGGTCTTTTGATGGCTGAGTATGGGAAATGCCCAGCCATTGAGTTTCGAGAATTCGCGCAGGGCGTTGTAGAGGCAGGCGACGCTTATCCAGAACCAGACAGTGCATTGCAAACCTTCGGGCAGATAGGCCAGGGGGGAAACGATCAGCGCGAACGGGGGCAGATAGAGATAGGTCCAACCGCGAGCGTTGCTCACCGAGTAAGGGCTATCGCCCGCGAGAGCCGCTTTGCCTGCTTGGGTATAAACAGTGAAATCAGTGCGATGCGTGTGAGGTTGCCCAGGGTTTAAGCTCCCTCGGGGCCAGACATCGACGCAACACCATATAGCCAAGGCGATCAGCGCAACGATCGCTTCGATTCGGTTTGAAAACACATGGGCGGACGGGGATGCCGGAGGGTTGGGAGGAGGATGGGAGGTATCTATGTTTCACCTCGCGTGGATATTCTGAAGCGTGTTGCGAACGCCGCGCAAAACCTGTAGGAAAGTGTAGCGGATCGGAGCACAGGAGGAGGTTGCTTAGAAAGCAATCTGGCTTTTGGACGCGGCAACAACGCTGTTGCAACGCAGTGAGGCTGGAGACTCCACGGGGTGTCGAAAAGGTGTCTAGGTGGGCAGCGTATGCCTCAGTGGGCTGGGAACCAGCAATACTTGAACAATTTGGGCTTAGTTTAGGGACGATGGCAAGGATTTTGCTTAAACTGATAAGACTCCATTCGTGTACCCTTATGCCTTCCTTTTTTGCTTTGACACTCTCATCCAATCCTATCGACAAGACGCTTAATCAAACCGTTGGCGAGCAGATGCGAGCCGAGGAACTAAGTTTGCGCGCGACGGTCCCGCCGGCGCAGGTGCCCGGTTACCGGTTGGAGAGGCTGTTGGGCCAAGGGGCATTTGGGCAGGTCTGGGTGGGGAACAATTTGAATACGGGCCGAACGGTCGCGATCAAGTTTTATCTGCATCGCTCTGGGGTCAACTGGTCTTCGCTGACGCGCGAGGTCAAGAATTTGGTGAGCATGGCGGGCAATCGCTTCATTGTCCAAGTGCTCGAGGTGGGGTGGGATGCGGAGCCGCCTTACTATGTGATGGAATACTTGGAAAATGGTTCGTTGGACGATTTGATACGATCGCGAGGGGCGATGGCGCCGTCCAAGGCGGTGGAGCTTTTTTCAGACATCGCCATGGGCTTGAATCATTCGCATGGCAAAGGAGTGTTGCACTGCGACCTCAAGCCGGCCAATGTGCTTTTGGACCAGGACTGGCTACCGCGTTTAGCGGACTTTGGCCAGAGTCGACTATCCAACGAGCAGACCCCGTCATTGGGCACGTTGTTTTATATGGCACCCGAACAAGCGGATCTCAATGCGTTGCCCGACGCGCGTTGGGACGTGTATGCATTGGGGGCCATTTTCTATTGCATGATCGTGGGCAGTCCGCCTTACAAGACGCCTGATACCGTATCGACATTGGATACGGCAGCGAGTTTGCCAGAGCGGCTCAAACGCTATCGCGATACGATTTTCAAGAGCCATTTCCCCCGCGCGCATCATCGCGTGCGCGGGATGGATCGGTGGATGATCGGGATTGTTGATCGCTGCATAGCCAAGAAGCCCGAAGATCGATTTGCTAACGTCCAGCAGGTATTGGCCGCGATCGAGCGGAGGCAGATGGCTCGACTGCGCAGACCGCTCATGTTGCTCGGCATCGTAGGACCTATTTTGCTCTTGGCCGTGATGGCTTTTTTTGCGGGTCGGGGTGGGTTATTGGCGGTGAACGAGTCTTCGGATCAGTTGCGCGAGTGGGCTTTGCAGAGCAACGAGTTTGCGGCCAAGTTCGCGGCAAGAACGCTTGAGTCCGAGATGGCTTCCCTATTCAAGCTGATCGAAGAAGAAGCCCGGGGTGCGGAACTTGAAGAGCATTTCTTATCGTGTGTGGATGAGGCCGGGGACGATCTTCTACACTCGCTCGCCAGCGATCGAACCCCTCATGAGAGCCAAGCTCGGCTGCGCGCGTTGGCCAGTCGTATCAAGTTGGAAGAGTACCTCAATGGCCGCTTGTCCGACCTGGGACAGCAGATCCGTTCCAAGAAGCCGGCACGCTTTGACAGTATGTTCATCACGGACCGATTTGGAACCATTTTAGCCGGCTCGTTTTCTGAGATCGTCAACGATCCGATTGGGAGCAATATTGCTTTTCGAAGTTATTTTTCTGGCCAGTCTCGAGATCTCGAAGAAAAAACTCCGCGCCGCAACATCCCTCGCACAACATCCTCTCAGGTAGGCGTTTCGTTTAAATCCAAGACAACCAACAAGGACAAGATCGCCGTATCCACCCCGATGACCGTGACCCGCGAAAAGGATCCCAACAGCAGTGCCGAGGAACAGCCCGAACAAATCGAGGGACTGCTCGTGCTGACCATCAACGTCGGAGACTTCGAACTGCTCTCCGAAGATGACGACGAGGAAGCCAAAGAAAAAACTCACGCCGACACCGCCAAACACAAGAACCGTTTCGCCGTATTGGTCGATGGCCATGAAGGAACGCGATACGGACCAGGCACACGCGAAGGAACCCTCTTGCAGCACCCCATTTTTAAACTGGGAGAACGCGATGAAGAATTGACCCCTTTCCAAATCGATGAGGAGATGTTTAAGAAACTCCAAGAGGGAGGAACAAAAGAATACGTAGATCCCGTTTCTATCTCCTCAGACCCGCGCGGCAAGATCTTCGAAGGCAAATGGATCGCCGCCATGCAGCGAGTCGACGTCACTCGACGGGGATTGGATTCGCAAGAAAAGAGGCAGTCGACCAACCTATGGGTTTTGGTTCAGGAGCGAGCCGATTCCATCACGGCACCTGTGGCTTTGATGGTCGACCGACTCATTGAGGAAGGGTTGGTCGCGCTGTTGGCCTTGTTGGCAGTCATCTGTATGCTCTGGGTCGTCGTCCTTTGGGTCTTGAGACTACCCGACAGTTTCGTTTCGGCCGTTCGATCTCGCAGCGGTGCGGGTACCGAATTGTCCGCAAGCGCCAACGATGCCACGTTAGATGCTGAGCGATAAAGAAAACGAAATTTGAACCTTCTTCGATTGTTTCATTTTTTAAGCTTTCAAGGTTGCTAAAGAAATCGCTGCAATACTAAAGCTATTGATGAAAACCACATAAAACATAAGGCATGAATGTTCGCCTTTTTTCTTTCTGTATTGTGGTTTTTATTGGATAAATATCTCGCGGAAAAGTGGAATGGTAGGGATGATACTACGAAGTCTCGGGGACAACTGGGCACGCCAAAAGGTCTTGTTTCAAGGCCGTTGGTCCGCGTTGAGCTGAGATCGCATGAGTAAGCACCAGGATAGAGAATGGCAAACCAAAACACTTTGTCGACCACTCGGGTAAAGAAATCCCCGAGTCCGCTATTGCTTTCGCCCAAAGCAATGGAATTAGTACTCAATAAAGAGCGAATGCGTTGTGACCGTCATGGCCAATTCTTTTCGCTGCTTGTCATCCAGTTGGCATCGCGAGCAACGCGGAGCCAAGTGCGATTATTGGCCAGGATAATGCATAAGCGTCTTAGGCTCACCGACGAAAAAGGTTTGCTCCTGAAAGGTGGCATCGGTGTGCTTCTGCCGATGACGGATATTGCTGGCGCTCGAGTGGTATTGAAGTCCATCGTGAATACAGCGTCCAGAAACGGGATCGAATTCGAATCAGAGGTTTTCACTTATTCTGGCAGCGACGATGACTTGCTGTCGGGACCATCGATCGAAGCGACCGAAGGGGATTCGGATCTGGTGTTCGAGGCCGCATGCCGTCCGGAAGATGGCATTGTGGACAATGCGACTCTTCAAACGCAAAGGTTTGGTTCCACCCAAACGGCGCCTCCTATAGCGGGCAAGGCGATACGTGCGGATGACGAGTCACAGCACCGGCGAGGAGTCACAGGCGAGTTGATTGCCACCAGCACGTTGACTTCTACGCACATCTGCCCTGGTTACCCGAGGTGGAAGCGAGCGATGGATATTGGCTGTGCATCGACGGGTCTCTTGTTCTCGTTGCCTGTCATTGCAATTGCAGCGATTGCCATCAAGCTGACTTCGCGAGGCCCCGTATTTTTTCGTCAATTGCGAACTGGGCAATATGGCAATGCATTTCCCGTCTACAAATTGCGCACGATGGTCATTGATGCCGAGGAGCTCAAGGACAAGCTGCAATGGCTCAATGAGCGAGATGGGCCTGCTTTCAAAATCAAGAACGATCCTCGCGTCACTCGCGTTGGAGGGATATTGCGAAAAACCGGACTGGACGAGCTTCCGCAACTTTGGAACGTATTGGTCGGTGACATGGCAATCGTCGGTCCGCGACCGCTACCGTGCAGCGAGGACGCAAAATGCGAGACATGGCAGAGAAGGCGACTGGACACCAAGCCCGGCTTGACCTGCAGTTGGCAGATCTCCAAATCGCGAAAGATATCTTTTTCGGATTGGATGAGAATGGATTTGCGTTATGCCGATCGACGCTCTCTGTTGGGTGATGTCCGTTTGATGTTCAAGACGGTTACCGCGGTGCTTTTGGGCCGCGTCGGGCACTGAATGAAAAAATGTCGGTCGATTTTGAAAAGGGTGATATAGTAGGTAGCTATTCCCTTATTGCAATTGCCCTCAATCCCATCCGTTATGCCACGCCAAAGAGTAGTGCTAGCGATGAGCGGCGGTGTCGACTCCAGCGTCGCTGCTCATCTATTGATAGAACAACGATACGATGTTATCGGCGTTTTTATGCGACATGGGGAAAAGTCTAGCGCTGCTTGCGATTTGGAATCGGGCAAGCCGAACCCTTTGTTGCCTATCCTTCAAGGCAGGTTGGATCACAAACAAGGATGTTGCAGCGCCAGCGATGCGGCCGATGCCCGCCGGGTGGCCGACCGGTTTGGCATTCCTTTCTATGCGTTGGATCTCGAGGCGGACTTCAAACGGATCGTAGACTACTTCGTCCAGGAATACCAAACCGGTCGCACCCCGAACCCTTGCGCCCAGTGCAACAACTGGCTTAAGTTCGGCCGGCTCTTTGATTACGCCGACGCGGTCGGGGCAGAGTATGTGGCGACTGGGCACTATGCTCAAATGCGACCCTCAACGCGAGTGGGTGGGGATCCGGAGTTGCACCGCGGGCTGGACGAGGGAAAGGATCAGGCCTACGTGCTAACGGGCATCGATCGCTCGCTGTTGCCCCGCATGATGCTTCCTGTGGGAGGCTTTCAAAAATCGGAGATCCGTCAAATGGCTAGCGACATTGGCCTGCGGGTCGCGGACAAAAAGGACAGCCAAGAAATCTGCTTCGTCACCTCCGGGGATCATGCGCAGTTCGTTCGGGACAAGTCGCGAGTTTCGACCGCAGGCGACATCGTCACGTCCGATGGACGGCGTGTCGGCACCCATGCTGGGATCGAGGGCTTTACCGTGGGGCAGAGAAAGGGGACCGGAGTGGCCATGGGTTCGCCCCACTATGTCACTGATATTTTCCCTGAGACCTCTCAAGTGGTGATCGGCCCACTATCAGAACTGGCCAGAACATGGTTGATTGCCGACGAGTCCAATTGGTTGGTGGATTTCCCGGTGGGGTCTGTTTTAGAAGGCGAGGTCCAGATCCGTTACAATTCTGGTCCGGAACCAGCGACGGTCACTCGGATTTCTGACAAGCAGTTTCGCGTCGATTTCCGTGAGCCCAGTTACGCGGTTTCACCAGGACAATTGGCCGCCTTCTTTACTGGATCCCGGGCACTTGGCTGCGGATGGATCCGGAAAACGGGCTAGCCCTGTTGCTATAACAGGGGAGTTCAGTTCACAATAGATCTGTTTAGATCTGTTCCAAACGGTTCCAAACGTTTCAAAGAACTCGATACGCAAACCCAACCCTCCAAAATGAACTTCCTTGCTCAGCAGAATTTCGATGGCCTGAATTTGCAATCCTTGCTCATGATCGGGCTGCTCATCGCTGCATTGGTTGGCGGGTTGATCAGTTTGGTACTCTTTTGGAATTTTGGCAGCCTGTGGCTCCAAGCCAAAACCAGCGGAGCCGACGTCAGCATGTCGAGCTTGGTCGGAATGTACTTTCGCCAAGTCCGGTCGCAGGTGATTGTCAATGCCAAGATCATGGCCGCGCAAGCCGGGATGGATATCAATCGAGCGAGCGGAATCAGCACCCAACGCTTGGAAGCGCACTACCTAGCCGAAGGCAACGTCATGAACGTCATCAACGCGATCATCGCTGCCCATCGCGCGGGGATCGATTTGGATTTCGACCGCGCTGCGGCAATCGATTTGGCCGGACGCGATGTCCTCGATGCAGTTCGCACCTCCGTGCATCCGCGAGTGATCGATTGCCCCGATCCCAAACACAGCGGCAGCGGATTCCTTTCCGCGATCGCCCGCAATGGCATTGAGTTGCGAGTCAAAGCAAGAGTCACGGTACGGACCAATCTCGAACAGCTCATCGGAGGGGCGACCGAGGAAACCGTCATCGCCCGCGTGGGTGAAAGCATCATCAGCTCGATCGGCTCTTCCGAGACGCACTTGGTTGTTCTTGAGAACCCCAATCTCATCTCCCGAACGGTGCTCAAACGCGGACTCGACAATCAAACCGCCTTTACGATTGTATCGATCGACATCGCGCATATCGAAGTCGGGCAAAACATCGGAGCGAGGCTTCGCGCCGATCAAGCGGAAGCAGACGTTCGTATGGCTCGGGCGCAAGCAGAGCAACGCCGTTCCGAAGCCATCGCTTCGGAGCAAGTCATGAAGGCCAAAGTAGCCGAGAACCGAGCCAATCTTGTGCTGGCCGAATCCGAAGTGCCTAAAGCGATGGCCAAAGCGTTTGTTGCGGGCCATTTCCAACAGACCGCAGGCATTTAAGCTGCGAGCTTGGAAACGAACGCAACATGCGTTTGATTGATTTTTTGCTCAAGCTCGAACCGGATCAATACTCTTGGCTCGCATGGCTACATCGCAATCCCGATGCGACGCTCTCGCGCGCTTTCACTTGGTTGGAAATAAAAAACCGAACCGCAACCGTGGCGTTGTTCCTGTTGGACCATGCGGTTCGCCGCGGTGATCGGGTCGTCAACCTCGGCAGCAATTCTATGGAATGGGCCATCCTCGATCTCGCTTGTTCCGCGATCAATGCAGTTCATGTTCCGCTCGATCCACGCATGCCCGTCGCGATTCGAGACCGATGTCTCGATCGCGTGGAACCCTCTCTGGTTTTTCATGACGGCTCGATGCAAGACCAGCTTTCGCTGCGATCCCTCTGCGATTTGCCGGCACCCAAAACGGCTTTGGAAAATATCGCTCAGCCATATGAATCTACGGACGCAGCGAACATCCTGTTTACGTCGGGGACGACGGGAACACCCAGAGGAGTGATGCTGAGCCATAAGAACTTGGTTTCCAACGCGATGGCCAAGCTCGATGCTATGCCGCAATCACGGAACGACCACCGGCTCAATTTCTTGCCCTTCTCGCATGCTTATGCACGCACGTGCGAATTGAGCGCTTGGTTGGTAAGCCATTCCTCGATCGAGGTGGTCCACGGCATCGATGGCGTCATGAAGCTAGCGCCGATCGTCCAGCCCACGCTCATCAACGGAGTCCCCCTTTTCTACGACCGACTCGTAAGAGAATGGGATGCCAGAGGTGGCTCCCCGTCCGCTTTGGAATCGATCCTAGGAACTAGGGTTCGTCGGCTGGCCAGCGGTGGTGCATCGATCCCTGAGACGCTGCGAGCCCGACTCGCGGCTGTGGGTTTGCCAGTGTATCAAGGGTACGGACAAACCGAGACCTCGCCCGTTGTTTGCTCGAATCGCGCGGGCAGCGACGATGGTTCCTCAACGCCCCATCTCGTCGGAGTGGGACCGCCCGTTGCGGGTGTCCAAGTGCGTATCGACCGTGAATCGAGGCTGTGGGTCTCGGGCGACGGAGTCATGCTCGGCTATTGGAAAGATCCCGAAGCCACCCAGTCCAAGGTCGTGAATGGATGGTTGGATACGGGCGATTTGGCTGAGTATGTCGAGCCCGGGTTGGATCCTCCCGAGCGGTCGGGAATTCGAATTTTGGGGCGTGCCGATGACACGATCGTTTTGAGCAGCGGAGACAAAATCGAGCCCATGCCGATCGAGCAAGCGCTCAATGCACAGCCTTGGATTTCGAACTGCCTCGTGGTAGGGGCAGGGTACCCCTATCCCATCTTGATTGTGCGACCTAGCGAACTGGGAAAGCACATGGCGCTGGACGATCTGCATTCCAGTGTGGTTAACGCATTGGACGCATTCCCTCGTTATGCGATCCCGCGTCGATTGTTGGTCGTTGAGGCAGCTTGGACTAGCGACAATGGGTTGGCGAATTTTAAAGGAAGTCCAATGCGAAAGCAGATCGAAGCATACTTTCAAGAACCGATCGAAAAGACATATGCTCGCTCGCAGCCGGGGCACAGCATCGTCCACACGGATGTTTGAAAAGGAGAGCCTGCGGGATTGCCATGTTTCGCTAGAATAGTCGGGCGATAGTCCCCACCTACCACCGATAGTCCCCACCTACCACGTTGCAGCAGAAAGCAAAGCATCATGAAGCTCGTTCGTTACCAAGACGCTTCCGGCAAGATTTCCTTTGGCCGACGGCACGAAAATGGAACGATCACACGCATCGAGGGGGACATCCTGCAAACCTTTACGGATTCCAACGATGTGGTCACGCCGACGAAGCTTCTCGCGCCGATCGTACCACGCGATATCCTTTGTATTGGACTCAACTATCGCAAGCACGCGGAAGAAGGCCATAAGCCGATCCCCGAATACCCCGTGCTGTTTATGAAGAATGCCGGGTCGTTGCAGAATCCTGGTGATCCGATCGTCCTTCCCAGGAAACTGCGAAGCGACGAGGTGGACTACGAATGCGAGTTGGCGGTGGTGATCGGTCGCGAATGCTACAACGTATCCCAGGCCGATGCCTTGGACTACGTGCTTGGGTATACGTGTGCCAACGATGTAAGCGCTCGCGACTGGCAGATCAAAAAAGGTGGAAGCCAATGGTGCCGTGGCAAAACGTTTGCGACCTTTTGCCCTTTGGGCCCATGGATTGTGACCGGCGATGAAATCCCGAATCCGAACTCGCTCTCGATCAAGACCATTTTAAACGGTCAGACGATGCAGGATTGGAATACGGACGACATGATCTTCAACGTTCCCACGTTGATCGAGTTTCTCAGCGCGAGCGTGCGATTGATGCCAGGAACCGTGATTTTGACCGGCACCCCGCATGGCGTAGGCGCAGCCCGCAAGCCGCCGGTGTTTCTGCAACCCGGCGACAGTGTTACGGTCGAGATCGGTAGTATCGGATCGTTGACCAACCCGGTGACGCAGGAAGAGTTCTAGTCAAAGAGCGCGTATGTTTGCTCCAACGCAGCGGCTACAATGAATTCGTCTAACTGCAAGAATCCTCTCTTTACCCAAATGCAATGAAAACCATCCTTTGTTTCGTTCTCGTATCGCTTGCCGCATGTTCCTCCATGCATGCGCAAGACGTTCTCCATCCGAATCATCCCGACCGCAATGTGCAGCCTGGGGTTCCGCAAGGAAAACTAACGACCGGTTCGTTTTCGGAAAGCAAAATTTTTCCAGGCACGAAGCGCGAGTACACTTTGTACGTCCCAGCGCAGTACCAGGCCGACAAGCCCGCGTGCTTGATGGTCTTTCAAGATGGACCAGGATACTCCAAAGCAGACGGGGCTTTTCGAGCGCCGATCGTATTGGACAACTTGATCCATCAAAAGGCCATGCCGGTAACGGTTGCCGTGTTTGTTACTCCGGGGACGATTCCCGCAACCAAGTCTGGAGCGGCGGACCGCAGCAATCGTTCCTTTGAATACGATTCGTTGGGGGATCGCTATGCGCGTTTTCTCATCGACGAGTTTCTGCCGGTGGCCTTGGCCGGCCTCAATATTTCGTCCGATCCCAAGCAGCGTGCGGTTTGCGGAATTTCTTCCGGCGGCATTTGTGCATTCACCGTCGCTTGGGAAAGGCCGGACCAATTTGGAAAGGTGATGAGCCATATCGGGAGTTTCACCAATATCCGCGGTGGAAGCCTTTATGCCGGCTTGGTTCGAAAGACCAAGAGCAAACCCAAGCCGATCAAATTCTATTTGCAGGACGGCAAGGATGACTTGAACAATTTGTTCGGCAACTGGCCATTGGGAAATCAAGATCTTGCGGCGGCTCTCCGTTTCGCGGGTTACGAAAATCAGTTCGTCATGACCGAAGGGGGGCACAGTGGAAACTGGGGGGGCGACAAGCTGTCTGATGCCTTGCGATGGCTATGGTCCGACAGCCCGTCCCCGGCTCCCACCCCGGCACCACCGTCCGAGAAACAGGTATGGCAACCGCATCCCGATGCCATTGCAAAAGACGGTGTTCCGAGCGGCAAGTTGGAAACCTTGCCCCCATGGGAATCAAAAATCTATGACAACACCGTGCGAGACTGGGCCGTCTATGTTCCCGCGCAATACAAGCCGGAGGAACCCGCGGCATTGATGGTCTTCCAAGATGGTCATTCCTATAGCGATGTCAAAGGCCGTTTTCGCGTCCCCACCGTACTCGACAATCTCATTGCCAGAGGCGACATGCCCCCGACCATCGCAGTGTTCGTCGACCCGGGTCATGACAAGGCAAAGGACAAACCGAAAAGCGCATGGCAAAACTCCAACCGAGGGCTGGAATACGATAGCCTCGGCGACCGGTATGCGAGATTCCTCATCGAAGAGATCATTCCAGAGGTAGAAAAGAAATACCGCATCTCCAAGGATCCAGAAATGCGCGCCGTGTGCGGCGCTAGCTCGGGTGGAATCTGCGCGTTCACGGTCGCTTGGGAACGGCCAGATGCATTCCGCAAAGTGCTTTCCTCGATCGGTAGTTTCACCAACCTTCGCGGAGGCAATATCTATCCGTCGCTGCTCCGCAAAACCGAACCCAAGCCGATCCGAGTTTATCTGGCGGATACCAGTGGTGACCTCGATAACCCCTTTGGACACTGGCCACTCTCCAATCAGATGATGGCGTCGTCGCTCAAATACATGGGCTACGATTTGCGATTCGATTGGGCGGAAGGCTTTGGTCACAACGCGGACCACGCCGGTGCCCTCTTTCCCGATGCGATGAAATGGCTTTGGCGAAAAGAGAAGCATCGTCCCGAGTTGGATACCAAGGGGGACCTCAAAGGGGACTTGACCTTGCTCAAATTGCTGCCGGCCGATCTGTCTTGGGAGTTAGTAGCAGAGAATATAGGCTTCGCGGATGCCCCCTGTTCGGACGGAGAAGGTAATTTTTACTACTCTGATATGAAGGCCCCGGCAGTGTACCGAGTGAGCGCCGTCGATAGCAAAAAGGCCGAAATAGCCAAGGAAGCGGTGAGCGGGCTCAAGTTGGGACCAGACGGTTTGCTCTACGGCTGTCAAGGAGCAAAGAAGCGCGTGATCTCGATCGACCCTCAGTCGGGAGCTGTTCGAGAAATTGCGACCGGAGTGACGCCCAATGATCTAGCGGTGAGTCGCGATGGGTTTATCTACATTACCGAAACTCAGGAACAAAAGATTACCCGCATCGACATTAAAACCGGCGAAGTCAAAGCGGTGGATACTGGGATAACCAAACCGAACGGAATCGCGTTTTCGAATGACCAAGGGACGTTGGCGGTTTCGGACTATGGTGGAGAGTTCGTTTGGACCTTCCGCGTGAACGGAGACGGAACGCTTGACGCCAAGATGCCTACGATGTCGATGCGGCTGGCCATCGATCCCAAAGGCGAATTTAAATTCAACGAACCACCACCTTATCAACTGGCTTCCAAAGGGGACGGAATGGCGGTGGACAAAGTGGGCCGCTACTACGTCACGTCAGGTTTGGGGATCCAGATCTTTGATCCGACGGGTCGTCAATGCGGAGTCTTGGCGAAACCGAACGATGCGCAGCCATTGACGAGTTGTGCGCTTGCCGGCCCCATGCACGAGTACTTGGTAGTCACCAATGGGGACAAAATCTTTCGCCGCAAGCTAAATGTAAACAGCAACTAGCCATTCTGCTCGCACCGTAGGTCGCACCTGCCGGGTGCGACTCTGCACACCGAGTCCCTTTCGGCAAAAGGGACCTACCCGGATGCGACCTACCTCAGCAGCAAACCGCGTGCATCCTGATCGATCAAACGCAATAGTCTTGCCAAAGCGGGCAAGTGCTTGGAGGGGTATCGGAGAGGGTGATCGCTTGATCGATGAGCTGCAAGGCTAATTGCGCCTGGTTGTCATCGTTGCAGAGGAGGTCGAGGATAGGTTGACCGGCGGCGACGGCTTGGCCGATTTTCGAGTGCATTTGGATACCGACAGAAAAATCGATCGCGGCGCCGGCGATCAATCGCCCGCCGCCCATAGCGATGATCGCTTGGCCAAGAAGTTGTCCATCGATGGATTCCAGATAGCCGGCGCGTTGGGCCGTGTAGGGTCGACTGCGTCCGATGGGTCGCGCGGCGAGCAGGGACCCGTTTTGGGCGTGAACCATCCGTTCGAAGCGATCCATGGCGGCCCCGCTGTCAAGCAATCGGCCGAGCCGAAGACGCGCTTCGTCCAGGTTGGATTCACGGTGTGTCGATAAGAGTAGTCGGGCTGCGAGTTCGATGGTGAGTTCACGAACATCGCCTGGCCCGCCCCCTTGGAGGACAGCGATAGACTCGTCGACTTCGCAGGCATTGCCGACCATGGCGCCCAGGGGTTGCGTCATGTCGGTGATCAGAGCAGTCGTGAGGACACCGGCGTCCTTGCCGACGCGGATCAAAGATGCGGCGAGATCTTCGGCGAGTTTCTGAGTGGGCAAGAAGGCACCGCTACCGAATTTGACATCGAGCACGAGAGCATCGAGGGATTCCGCGATCTTTTTGGACATGATGCTGGCGGTGATCAGCGCGATCGATGGGACTGTTGCGGTAACATCGCGCAGAGCGTAAAGTTTCTTGTCGGCTGGGACGAGCGTATCGGTGGCTCCGGTGATGACACAGCCGACGCTGGCCAGTTGGTGTTCGATTTCGGATTCGGATAGGTTGGTTCGATAACCGGGAATGGCTTCCAGTTTGTCGAGGGTTCCGCCGGTGATCCCGAGCCCTCGGCCACTGATCATAGGAACGTGCAGGTCACAGCAGGCAAGCAGTGGGGCTAGGATGAGAGAGGTTTTGTCCCCGAGTCCGCCGGTGGAATGTTTGTCGACGCGAGGCAATTCGCCTACGTGATTGAGTTGGGAACCGCTTGCGATCATGCATTCGGTCAAATCGGAAATTTCGCGTTCCGACATGCCGTTGAGATAGATAGCCATCGCCAGGGCGGACATTTGGTAATCGGGGATTGAGCCTCGAGCATAGCCCTCGATCATGAACTGGATCTCGTCTCTATCGAGGGGCCGCCGATCTCGTTTGTTGGCAATGACGACAGCAGGAATCATGATTGGGTCAACCAAAAGCGAATAGTTTGAGTAAAATGATCGGAGTGACGGGGGGCCCGTCCTCTATGATAGCGGATGGACGGAGTGGGCTCTCGGGGTTGGGATGAGAAATAGGTTTGAGCTAGGGACAGGTACGCGAATGTTGATTGATGCGACGAGTCGTCGATGGTGCGTTGGATTGTTGGCGAGCATTTTTGCCTTTTATCAAGCGAACGAAAATATCGCGCATCCCCAGGAGAGAACGGATGCCGGCGACGCTGCCAGAGTCGTTGTTGGCAAAGAGCAAGCCCGAGGGTTGGCCTTGGCTTTTCAAGCGGCGGCGGCGAAAATGATGCCGTGTGTCGTCACGGTGTTGGCCAAAAGATCGGACGTCGACGAGACACTCGACGATTTGGATCTGTTGGAAGAAGAGGATTCCAACGCGTTCAATGTCGGTTCGGGCGTGATCATTTCCGCCGATGGGCTGTGTGTTACCAACAATCACGTCATCAACGGCTCCAAAGAAATTCGCGTGCGATTGTCGGATGGACGCAAAATGTTCGGGAAGGATGTTTTGTCGGATGCAAAAAGCGATATTGCTGTTTTTCGGATCTCGACCAAAGAGTCGCTTTCGGCCGCAACGATTGGCAATTCGGAAGCCTTAACGATCGGCGATTGGGTAATGACCATCGGCAGCCCCTTTACGCTCGACCAAACGGTCAGCGTGGGAATCATCAGCAGCAAGGGGCGAACGCTCAACAAAGAAATGGGACAATTGCTTCAGACAGATGCCACGATCAACCCAGGCAACTCCGGAGGAGCGCTTTTGGACCTCAATGGAGAGTTGGTAGGAATCAATACAGCGATCAAAACCACCAGCGGGCAGTTTCAGGGCATTGGGTTCGCAATTCCGGTAAGCCGTGTCCAGTGGATCGTGAAGGAGCTCGTAGAACACGGCAAAGTGCGTCGAGCAAAACTGGGGGTGACGGTTGCCGTGATACCTCAGTATTTGGCTGAAGAACTAAAAATTCCCGTCCGCGGTGGGGTGCAAATTACAAAGATTGTCACAGATTCCCCCGCCAACAAGGCGGGATTGGAAATCGGCGATGTGGTCCTGGAACTGGCAAGCCAAAAGATTTTTACCCCCGAAGATTTTAGGAGTGTGGTCGAGCAGTTGCCTGCGGATCGAGCTTATTCCATCCTTTTCTTGCGGGATGGCCGATCGCAGAGCGTCGATGTCCGGCCGGTGGTAAGGGATTGAGTTTCATTCCATTGCAAAGTTATGCGCTTTATTTACTCCCCAATGTGGCTGGTACTTAATGGTTTCATAGATTGCAAGAGGAATGGTTTTGGCGGTTAGTAAAAAGAGGAAATTTGGGGAAAATCTTCCGTCAGATCTTCCATAACACTGGTGCGAGGCTAAACTCATCCACACGGGTGGCGACCAAGAAGAAAATGACTTTCCTCATGTCGGATGATTCTGGTAATGACCGACTTTCTCACCCGCTTTGATCAGCAACGATGAATTACCGTCTACTGCGCCTTGTTTGCGGTGGAGTTCGTAAGATTGTGTTACCCGGCCGTGTGGCCAATTTTTTTATTACTTCGAGGAGACTACAATGAAGTTTCGCCCAGGTTTTGCCCTTGGGCTGGCCACAATGTTGTTTGGGGCCAGTGGCGTTTATGCAGATGATTGCGGTTGCAATGGTGGATCCACCATGATGGCAGCCGGTACTGTTAGCAGTGGTATGGTTGTCGGAGCTAGCGGAGACGCGGGCGGCTGCGGCGCACAGATCAGTTACGTTGAAAAGACCATCATGGTCCCAACGCAAGTTACCGAAATGCGAACGGTCAACAAGACCGCTTCCAAAATGGAAGCTCGCACTCGAACCTACACCGTAACACGACAGGTGCCACGCACCGAGACCAAGACCAACACGGTAACCGTGATGGTTCCAAAGCAAGAAACCAAGCAAGTCACCGTGAGCGTGAACAAAGCGGTTTCGAGCCAAGTAGAAGAATCCTACCAAGTCAATGTTTGCAAGACCGTTACCGAAGAAGTTCCATACACTGTTAACGAAACCGTCTATACAGACAAGGTGGAGACATACAGCGTTCAGGTTCCATCGACCGTAGTCGAACAACAAACCTACCAAGTCGCCGTTTGCAAGACGGTTCCAGAAGTTCAGTCGTACACCGTTCAAGTGCCTTCGACAGTACAAGAAGTACAGTCCTACACTGTTCAAGTTCCACACTACGTAGACGTTGTTCAAACCTACAACGTTACGGTACCTGTGACAACACAAGAACAAGTTTCTTACAACGTTCAAGTTCCTGTTTACACCGACGAACAAGTTCCTTACACGGTTCAAGTTCCGGTCTACACAGACGAAGTTGTTTCGACAACTGTCAAAGTTCCGTACACCGAACAGCGAACCGGCACCCGCCAAGTTTGCCGATCGTACCCAGTGCAAAGCACTCGGACGGTTACCAAGGATATGGGCTCGTACCAAACAGTGACCGAAGAAGTCCCAGTTGCTAACGGATGCGGCGTTGCTGCTTCGGCTGGTTGCGGCGGCGTTGCTCATGGAGCTTCGGCTGGTTGCGGATGTGCAGCTCCTGCAGCGTCCTCTGGTTGCGGTTGTGCAGCTCCAGCAGCAGCGTCCGGATGCGGTTGTGCAGCTCCTGCAGCAGCCTCGGGTTGCGGTTGTGGCGGTGCATCGGCCGGTATGGTTGCCGGTGGTGGATACAGCGCTCCTGCAATGTCTACTCGCACTGTTTGTAGAAAAGTTTGGGTTCCAAACGTTGTTACAGAAGAAGTGCCAGTGACAACCATGCAAACACAAATGGTTGATGAGCCTTACACCTACAACGTGACGCTCACCCGTGACGAAGTTCGTCAAAGCACCGTTAAGAAGGTCAGCTACAACACTGAGACCAAGTACCGAACGGTCAAGAAGTGCAGCATGTCCACCGAGACAAAGGTTCGCACAGTCAACAAGGTTTCCTACAACACCGAAGCTCGTCAACGGACTGTTAAGCAGTGCCAAATGCAAGCCGAAACCCGTCAACGTACAGTCAATAAGACTGTGATGAACACCGAAACCCGTCAACGTACTGTCAACAAGACAGTTACCGAAATGGAAACACGGACTCGTCCAGTGAGCAAGACTGTTTTCAATACCGAAGAACGTACACGAACCGTCAAGGTCCCAAGCGTTGTTCAAAAGACGTTGACTCGCACCGTGAGCAGAGTCGTAACGGCTCCAGAAACCCGTACTCGGATGAAGACGGTTGTTACCATGGTTCCAGAAACCATGACCAAGGACGTTGTCTCGACTGTTATGGTTCCAGAACAACGCACCAACTCTTACAACGTAACGGTCTACGACACGGTTAACGAAGAGAAGACAGACACGTACAACGTCTGCGTTCCTTACACTGTGACCGAAGAAGTTGCAGTCACGGTTTGCAAGATGGTCCCACAAACGGTTACCGTTCCTGTGTCGGTCCCAATGTCC
>JANODW010000472.1:0-6624 GCA_031412875.1 Pirellula sp.
CAGAGCAGTGGAAAGCGAATCCACGAACCAAGTCGTCCCGAGCAGGAAGCGTATCAACGGTTCGTAGGCATCGTCGAAGCGGGTCATTCGATCGGCGCGTCCCAAGACCCCTCGCAGTCCATCAAGTTGGATTTTTTCTCCGGAGCGCCGGCTCGAGAGGCGGTCCATGCGGAGCAAGGTAACTCGCCCTTCGACGGCTAGACTGCCATCGTTGATCCAATCGATGAGCTGGCCATTGCTGAGGACGATCGCGTCGGCGAGGGAGCCCAGAGCAACGTCGATCAGCGGTGCCAAATGCATCTCGGTACTGAGCAAGTCGGCGACGATACCGAGGACGGTTCCCCAAACATTGGAAACAATCGCATCGGAGGGACTGGTCAAATCTTGGTTGGGGTTTTGATGTCCGCGCGCGATCCGAAGAAGTTGCTGCCCCCCCCGCCCAGCGCCGGTAAACTGTTCTTCCAATTGTTCGAGAATGTGCAGTCGTTCTCGAACTCCCTGGCGTTTGCCTTGAAGCACGACAAATTGCTCTTGGATCTGCGACAAGGTTGTTTTTTGATTGCGGAGCTTTTGCTCTTCTTCCCGTCGTGCCACAGCAGCCCGTTCGGCGTTCAAGCGAGCCTTGTTTCGCGATGCGATCGCATCTTGCAACGATTGCTCGACTTTGGCCAGTTCGGTGATCGCATCGGAGACCGACGCTTGTTGCTGGTCGATGGATTGCTGGATTTGTACGATATGCAAACGGTACGCGGCGAGTTGCGCACGGTTTTGGGAAGACGATTCGCGAAGTTTGGCGTGTTCCGTCTCTCCGGCATCCAAGAGCGATTTGGTTTGGTTCAATTGTTCCTGGAGCTCACTCCACCGCGCCTCGCTGACGGAGAGTTCGGAATGAGAAAGCTGTCTTGATTGTTCGATTTCGTCGAGTTCAACCCTCTTCTGTGACATTTCTTCTGAGGACAAACTTGCGCGATGCTGCAACGCTACGATCCTCTCTTGCAGCACGGTTTGTTCGGCTAAGAGTTCCTCGCATCGTTCGGACGACGAGACATGTCCGTTTTCAGAAGAGATCAGCTCACGCTGCGCATCAAGGTATTGGGCTTGAACGGCGTCCAAGTCTTGCTGCCATTGTTGGAGTAGCGATTGTTCTGCATCCACAACAGCTTGGGCCGCCGCCAGTTTCTCCGAGAGTTCGATTGCAAGCTGCTTTGCCTCTTCGGATTGCTTTTGCAATCGGTCTCGCTCGCTTTCTAGTGCCAGTCGGTCCAGCAGACCCAACTGCATGCGTTTGAGTTGCATGGTTTGGGTCAGTTCGCGAAAGCGATTCGCTTTGGTCGCTTGACTCTTGAGCGTTGCGAGCCGTTTGC
Source organism: Pirellula sp. (assembly GCA_031412875.1). GTDB lineage: Bacteria > Planctomycetota > Planctomycetia > Pirellulales > Pirellulaceae > JBKCUI01. The sequence continues at coordinate 1,365 of JANODW010000472.1, forward strand.
CTACTTCATCGACGATATCATTGAGCCGCACCATATTCTGATCGACTCTCAGCAGGCGCCGTTCGGCTTCGACTTTTTTGGCTTTGAATCGCGAGATGCCAGCGGCTTCCTCAAAGATTCCGCGTCGGTCTTTTGGAGACGCTTGGAGCAGGCGATCGACTTTTCCTTGTTCGATCAAGCTATAGGCATCGACGCCGACTCCCGTGCCGCGAAACAGATCTTTGACATCTTTCAGGCGGCAGGGTTGGCCGTTGATCCCATATTCTCCTTCGCCGCTGCGAAAGACGCGGCGAGTGACTTGGACTTCGTCGGCATCATGTCCAAACAATCGCGTCGAGTTGTCCAGGTAGAGGGTAACTTCTGCGCTATTGGCGGGCTTGCGTCCCCCTTCGGCAGAACCTTTGAAGATAACATCCGCCATATCGGCCCCTCGCAGGGCTTTCGCGCTTTGAGCACCGAGGACCCATTTCACCGCATCCACGACATTCGATTTTCCAGAACCGTTTGGGCCCACAACAATCGTGATGCCGTCCGGAAAATCGAATCGCGTTCGATCTGCAAAACTCTTGAAGCCAACTAGTTCGAGGGCTTTGAGCATGGGCTGTTACCGAGGTCTTTACACTGGGTGTGCGGGGCGGGGAGATTGGAAGTTTAGCGGCTTAGCATGGTGGAAAAATCTTCGTCCGAGGATTCCATGGTTTGGGAGACGTCGCGATTATCAGGCGTCACGGTCTCGTTGGTTGCTCGCTCTTTGGTTTCTCGCTTTGATTTGTTCCAAGAAGCTTTTCGCAATCCGATCGCTGGCCACCAGCGGAACTTGGGACTGGCGCTTTGCTGGACGCTGGCACTATCGACGACCAGTTCTTTTTGATCGCGAAATTTCATGGCGTCTAAGTTTGACGGATCGACGATGAGCATGTCTTTTTGATGCAACGGATTCATGGAAACGGGCGTTGCCAGGCATTGTTCAAGAGCCAACTGATTCAATGTGTGAACTACATCGTTGTAGTTTGCGTTGACGTTTCCGAGTCCCCGCAGGACAGAGAGGATGTCGGCATTGACGATGGAATTGTGGGCTTCGCCATTGCCATGGCGTTTCGTCAATTTGATTTGGCCATCGTTGGTAGGGGAAAGCGTCAAGAGAGGGCTAGGGGACAGGGGAGCGACGAGGGAAATGGCTGTACTATCTCCAAAAAGGATGACTTCCTTTTGCTTTTGAAGGGAAACGGTCAGCAGAGGGTTGGAACTTGGTACTTGTACAAATTGAAAATTTTTTCCGATCAGTTCTCCCTTGACCGTCATGTCGGAAGGATTGCGCATCCGAATGGCGCGGAATGCTCCAAATCGCAAATCCGGCTCGGAAGATTGCAACAGACTTTCGAGGGCTTCGCGAGCCGAGGAATCCTCGTTGACCGCTAGTCCAATCAAACACAGGGCGCGGGCGGCAGGGGTGCTTTGCGCCAATTCCTGAAGCGCTGGTGCGGATTCTTTGCAATCCAAATAGGCCAGCGAATAAGCCGAATAGAAACGGACTTCGGTGTCGTTCGAGGCCAGTCCGCCGATCAACGTTTGCTTGGCATCGTCGTTCCCGATCGCTTCGAGTTCCGCTGCAGCTCGGCGGCAGGTGGCCGGGTTGTTCAAAAGCTTTCGGCACCCAATCAACCGCTCTTGCTGTTCATCGGTCGACTCCCCAAAGCCAGTGCATTTGATGACCGACATGAAGTGGTCGGGATCGTGTTTGTATTTCGGGACGGTGCTGATACCGACATACCAATCGCTGGTTCCCTCGGCCACCATTTTTTGCCTTTGTGCATCCTTGAAAAAATATCGGGAGTTGATTGCTTTTTCGATGGCTTTGGTGACGATGACGTGCCTAAATTCCGTTTCGATACGCAATCCGATCGGCATATCCTCTTTCAGCTTTGCACCTCCGATAATCACACCCGACAGGGGTTTCACCTCGGACTGATGCGTGAATGTCGTCGGCAATATCACAACTTCGCCGCTAGCGATCGCTTTGGGTTCGCTCGTATGCATCTTTCCCTTGAGCATGGCCATTTTGCTCAAACGAGATTCGAGTACGAATCCTTCCGTCAGATTGGTTGCATTGCATTCGGTTGACGCCTCGACAAAAACGTCGAGAAGTTCTCCTTTGGTATCGCAAGGGCTGGCAATGGTTTTAAGTTTGACCAGAGCGGTGGACGGATCGTCTAGGAATGCTTCTGGTCTTTCGGTTTCGCGAATGCGCATTTCGTCCAACATCATGTCGCGTTGCAATCCGGGCCGAACCATGCCCCCGGTTCCTGGCAAGCCTGCGGCCAGGGCAAAAGAATCAAACTCAGATAGGGACATGCCCAGCGACGAGACCACTTCGCCGATCAAACGGGGGCGGTCAGGGTCGACCATCAGCTCTTGGATGCGGCGGGTCTCTTTAACGAAATGGCTGTCTTTTTCCCGCCCCTTGGACATCCAGGAGCTGCAGCCGCTGAAGCCTGCTAGACCGATGCCGCCAAGGAGAATGCCGGCGCAAAGGACACGCTGGTCCAGCCCATAGAATCGATTTTCTCGGTCCATCGAGGTTCGGCTTCCTGATTTGTTGGTTCGCTACGAAGACAATATCGCTATTGCTTTGGCTGTGCTTTCGATTTCGCAATACAACTTTAAGCAATACTGGCAATCTGACATTGAGGTCAAGTGCAGTCCGTACTCAGTCGGTCTTGCCACGCGAGAAAGCGTCCGCCAGCGTTTCGTCCAATCCTGCGATCCAAATGCGGCCATCGGTTTCGATTTCGACGTAGTTGGCCCCAACCTCCTTGATGGTACCGGTAACGCCGCCCAGTTTGAGCTTGTCCCCCTTTTGCAAAATGTAGGTTTTGCTTTCCGTTTTGGAGAGGATCCAAGCTTGAGGGCCTCCGCGTCCGACGACCAAGGCGGTTACCGTGGCTTGTGAGGCCACATCGAATTGAATCGGGGGGGGAGCAACTGGCGGCGATGGAGTGACTTTGATGGTGACGAGTTGCTCGGCGGATTTCCTGGGCAAGCCGTTGTCGGTTGCCTGGACACGCACTTTGAACTCGCCGGTTTCGTTGGATCGAAAAGAGAGTTTGCCCGATCTCTGATCGATTAGCAGCCCTTTGGGGATCTCTCCATTTTCGCCGAGCAATTCATAATAAACCGATTGGTTGGGGTCCACTTCTTTGGCTTCGACCGTGTACTCGAGCGGCGAACCCACCTTGGCCTCAACGGTTTTCCTCGGATCCAATTTGGGTGCTTGGTTCTTAGGGGAGAAGAGATTTCGGTCCAGGATGGTACTTTGGTATTCCTCAAGCGATTTCGAGAGCCGATTGGTAACCCGCTTGGGAGGCTCCTGCTTGTCCTTGGCGATTCCCAACGAGAGCACATCGCATTCGAGCGAGATATTCAATTGGTTGGGAAAAGGAGAATTGGCGATTGGGGTGAGATCGAACCTAGTGATGCGATGGAGGTAGTCTTTGGAGTAAAAACCGTAAAGCATTTGAACGGCATTGGCGAGCGTTCCGGTTCCCTCCAATTTGAACTTGTAGAGATGGTAGGCTTTTTCTTTGTCTTGGCTTTCGCTGATGAAGCGTTGTTGCGGAGCGGTCAAGTCCGCTTCGCCGGCCAGTTCGATCAGCCAATTCAGATAATCGCCCGAAGCCAATTCTTCGGAGCGTGGCAATGACTTGCTCACGACGGCGTTTAGCTTTTTGGTTGCGACCTCGCCAGCGGTGATCTGCAGTTTCTGATCGCCTTCTCTTGTTTTAAGGGCTGCGATCTCGTTCTTTTTCTTTTCGAAGCCATCTTGAATGCTGACGACAAGGGAGCGGCCAACGAACAACGTTCCGATGATCCCGATTCCCGCTGCAAGAATTTTTTCGCGTTGGTTCATAGCCATGATTAAGCTCCTGCTGCAATCGGTTGACCCATCAAATCAGCATTTTGCGATGTGACTTTTACCGGTTCGGTTTTGGGTGGTTCGGTTTTAGGTGGTTCGGTTTTAGGTGGTTCGGTTATCGGTGAGTCCGGTGTGGGTGTTGCACTGGGAGGTGTTGCACTAGGCGGTGTTGCCTCTGGGGATGCTTGGGGAGCGTCCGGGGGGCTGGCGTTTTTGGTGGGTTCGGTAGAGGTGGGGGCCTGCGTTGGGGTCTTTGGGGCGTCTGGGCGCGGCGAAGACGCGGCGCCCGACGCAAGCTTGGACGCAACCCGAGGATCCCGTACCGCGACGGGTGGAATGCTGATAGCGAGGTCCGCTTCGAAGGGATATTCCTGATTGGTTCGGTTCTTGCTAGGGGTCAATCCTTTGCCCATGACCACGTGCTTGTCGTCGCTAAAGGCCTTTCGGATTTGCGGGACTTCGTCCCCCTTTTTCGCAACGAACTTGGTGGAAATGGTTGCGGTTCCGGTCAGGCCATCGGTAGCGAATCCGGTGCGGTCGAAAATGATCTTATCTGCACTTGCCGCCTTGGTGGAAAGGAACTCCAGTTCGTCTAGGAACTGGTGATCCGCTTTGAGGAATCTTTCGACTTTGTTCCAATCCGAAAGCTTCTTGGCCGTTAATTTGATCGTTTCATCGTTTGCGGCGATGAGTGTGTTCAAGGCTGTGATTTCTTGATCGAGTTCGGAATGGCTCATCCAGTACCAAGCGAATCCACCGAGCAGCAGCGTTGCCGCGGCGGCACCGGCAATCCCGTACAATAGGACGGGTTTGGTTTTCTCGATACGTTTTCGAGGGTTAGAGAAGTCGATCAGCTTGTCCGCAACCTGCGACGATAAAAGTGCGCCCATGGTCGCTGCAAACTTGCCCGAATCCTCCCCTGCTTCGGCTCGGACCGATGCTGGAGCGTCGAACAACTGGAAGGGATCGAGACTCGAGACGGGGACTTTCAGAGACACCGAGAGCGACTGGCAAAGTCCCGCGTGCTGAGTATCGTTTCCCCAAACTCGGATCTCTTCGACGTTGAGGTTGGGACGCTGGGACGCGGCCGCGATCATCGTACGTTTGATTTCGCCAGTGAGCACTTGTTCTTTGGAAGCCACGCTATTGGATTCCGAAAAGCGAACGTTTCGCATGAACACCACTTGGCCGTTCTCGACCACTGCCATGTCGGCTTCGTCGCGAAACAGGTCCAACATGAGGACGACGGAGCTCGCCAATTGCGGTTGTTTGAAAACCGCCATCGACGCCGACACCATCGGTCGCAAAACCAATTGCGTCAAGCTGAGCCCGCACGTCTCAAGGACC
>JANODW010000473.1:0-1358 GCA_031412875.1 Pirellula sp.
GTTTGAATCCATTCACATTTGAGGCCATGCTTTGTAGCTCGCCTTGCTCCCAGCGATAAAACTTCCCTTCTTCCCCTTCAGAATCTGCATCCAACGAAGCAAAAAAGGGCCCATCCGGTGCGGCCAATTCGCGGATCACAAAATCGCATGTGCTCTCGACCACCGATTTGTATTCGGTACGTCCTGTCGCCTCGAATGCAACGGCATACAATTGCACCAATTGAGCATTGTCGTAAAGCATCTTTTCGAAATGGGGGATCCGCCAATAGCGGTCGACGCTGTAACGATGAAAGCCACCTCCCAAATGATCGTAGATTCCACCAGCAATCATTCCGTCGAGCGTTTTCACCAACATTCTTTTTGCATCCTCGCGAACCTCAGGGTCCAGCGATTCCCGCTTGGACCGTTCAAGCAAAAATACGAGATTGGATGGCTCTGGAAACTTGGGTTTGTTCGGATTGGATTCAACGAAGCCAAACCCGCCAAACTCCGGATCAAAAATAGCCGCAAGCCTCTGCTGTGTCTGATCAAGCAACTGAATGCAGGAGTCGATGTCGATCTCGGCGCTTTCCGGAATCGATTCGGACGCCGCCATCGCTTGCTTGACGGCATCCACGACACGTTCGCTTTGCAACTGAAGCTCCTCTCGTTCCTCTGCCCAGAGCTGAGTCGCTTTGCGGACAATGGTCAAGAAACCAGGTAGATTGCCGCGGTCGCCGTCGCGAGCGGGGAAATAGGATCCGCCAAAAATCGGCTTCGCGTCGGACGTCATGAGCACAGTCATGGGCCATCCCCCGCGGCCAGTCATCAGTTGAACCGCAGTCATATAGATCTGGTCAATATCCGGACGCTCTTCGCGATCCACTTTAATGCAAACGAAATGCTTATTGAGGAACGCTGCAATCTCGGCGTCCTCGAAAGACTCTCGTTCCATCACATGGCACCAATGGCAGGCCGCATAACCGACCGACAAGAAGATCATTTTCTTTTCCTCGCGTGCCCGCTTCAACGCTTCGTCCCCCCATGGGTACCAGTCGACGGGGTTTTTGGCATGTTGCAATAGGTACGGACTGGATTCCTTGGCCAAACGATTCTCTTGCATGGATAGCGCGAGTGGGCAGCAAAGCATCAGAACGCCAAACATTAGGACTTCTGAAAACAGAATCGACGGTTTCAAGGGCATAGAACTCTTTCGTTCGCCAAGGAGAGGCTTTGCTCACGGTACTTGCCGGTTCGTCGCATCAACCGGATGCGACTCCTACAAACATTTCCCACTATTTGGCGAGCGGCAGGCTGAAGCCTACCTGCCGTAGTTTGGGACCATTGTCCCGAACGAACAAACGGACGGGACAATGGTC
>JANODW010000474.1:0-10727 GCA_031412875.1 Pirellula sp.
CGGACTCAAAGACCCAGGCATTGTCATTGGTGATTTCCGGCCCCCCCAATACGATGACCATCGCAGGCCGCTCGCGCTTGAGGTGCGATGCGATCCAGAGCGTGCGATCGATGTTCCAGAGGTAGCACGAGAAGCCCACGATGTCTGGCTCGCGAGCGAGAATCTCCTCGACGATCCCTATATCCGAATGGTAGTTGCAAATATCGGGTGGCAAAATCTCAAATTGAAAATACTGGTGCAAACCGCGGCTACGAGCATGCAATATGAGATAACCCGCCGCCAACGGAACATTTCCGTGGATAGGAGCGGGTCCCGCCGGCGGGATCGGCAACTGCACAAACAAGACGGATCTTGTCGACGAATGGTTGGTTTGATTCAAGACGTTTTGCGCTCATAAAATTTGTGAAACAGAATCGTTCATTGCACCAAGCACCCATCGATAGGTTTGCAGGCCCGCCTTGTGCGGCCGGGCCGTCCGGGGATCACTCAAGGGATCGCTCAAAATTTGACATTGCTAAATCATTTTGAGCCGCTCAGTTGAGTCGCCGAAGCTCTCAATTTCCACCCCCATGCGGTGAATCAAGTCGAGGTGAAGGTTCGCCATCGGGGTTCCATCTTGGACCTTGTGCAGGAGCCCTCCTCCGAGGCCCACCGATTTGCCCCCTGCCAAGATAATGGGCAAGTCATCATGGTTATGCCGATCCCCGTCGCATATGCCGCTGCCATAGACGACCATCGTATTATCTAGCAACGATTGCCCATTCGCATCCTTTCTGTTTTTCAGAGTGGATAGAAAATAGGCCAATTGATCGCAATAGAATGTATCGATCTTCGCGATTTTCTCCAACCGCTCCGGATCTTTTTTGTGGTGCGAGAGATCGTGATGTCCATCCCCCACATTGATTTCTTTGAACGGACGATTGCTGCCATCGTGCGCAAACATATAGGTTGCGACTCGCGTTGTATCGGTCTCAAAGGCCAATGCCAGGACATCGCTGTTCAATCGGATGTGTTCGCCGTAGCTGCTTGGAATGCCAGAGGGAGTGGTGTATTCGGGATCTTTCGGCAACCCAAACTGCTCCGCCTTCTCGATGCGCGATTCGATGTCGCGGATCCCACTAAAGTACTCTTCTAGCTTTACCTTGTCTTCGCGACCTACTTGACGGTTAACTTGCTTGACCTCGTCTTTTAAGAAATCGAGCATCGACAATTGACTGGCTTGCCTTCGCGCGAAGTTGTCTTGACGCTCGCCATGGGAGCCACTTCCAAAGAGGCGCTCGAATAAGAGTCGCGGGTTTGATTCCGGCGCAACCGGGGTTCGTTCGTCCGCCCAAGCGATATTGAACTGATAGGCACAGGCATAGCCTGAATCGCATCCGCCGGATTGCCGAACGCCATCGCACGACATCTCCAGCGATCGCAAGCGTGTCACGTTACTGTATTTCTTGGCTACGATTTGGTCTGCAGATACACCCAAATGGATGTCCGAACCGGCCGTTTTATAAGCGCGTGCCCCGGTCAAAAAAGATGCATTCGCGCGGGCGTGGTCCCCGCCACCATCCTTGCCTGCGAAGGCATGCTGATGCGTTAACCCCGAGATAAATCGGATGTCTTCAAGAAATGGCTGAAGAGACGCGGTCGATCGGTTGAGCTGGAGCGATTTGCTGTCACCTTGTGGACGCCAATGCTCCATATTCACTCCATTGGGGATGTAGAGGTAGCAGAGCCTTAGGGGGGCCGCATGGGATTCCACCGCCGCTGCGGTTCGTGCCAAGCTCGGCAAGGCAGGCAGAGCGATCGCCAAACCAGACGTCCTAAGGAAGTTTCTTCGACTGAGTGCTATCGTCATATTTCGTAATCCTGAGATTAGTGTGTGTCGTAGTATTGTGTTCTACTGGTTTTGGTTGTTTGCGTTGGCAGGTATTCGCGATGCGCCTGACGTTTCCGATGCGCCTGACGTTCCCGACGGGCCAGACGTTCCCGATGGGCCAGACTCGCCCGACAGTTCGGATTTTCGGCAGTGGGTAAAGGGGACGCTGGTAATGATCGATTTGTAGAGAGTGCGCATACTGCCATTGTCTTTTTTGACCTGCTCGATCACGAGATCGATTGCGGGTGAGTCGCGGTAGGTGATCCCTCGTCCGAGCGCAAAGGTAAAGAGCTTTTCTGTTAGGCAGCGGTAGAAGTCTTCCTTGCGTTTATCGGCTAAAATTCCAGCCAACTCATCAATGCCCGAGAAAGTTTCTCCGGTCATCAATTTGCCCGAGGGATCTATCGGTTGGTCGGGTTCTTCGGTTCGACCACGAAATCCTCGTCGTCCTTTTTCAACGTCACGCCATTGCCCCAGGGCGTTAAAGTTTTCCATAGCTAATCCCAGCGGGTCCATACGTTGATGGCAACCTGCGCAGGCGGCATCGCGACGATGGAACTCGAGTACCTGCCGCAGCGAAGCATTTTTAAGCGGGCCTGACTTGGACGCCTCGAGCGCAGGGACATTGGGCGGGGCCGGAGGAGCAGGTGTCCCCAGCAAATTATCGAGTAAAAACAGACCCCGCTTTACCGGGCTGGTTCGCGTCGGATTACTAGTGACGAGCAGGACCGATCCGTGTGAGAGCACTCCGCGGCGGTGCGACTCGGGAGCCAGTTCGACCTTTCGCATCTCGTCCCCTTGGACCCCCTCGATCCCATAAAACTTGGCGAGGGGCTCGTTGAGGAATGTGTAGCGTGCGTTGATCAGTTCCTCTGCAGGACGATCTTCTGTCAACAAGTACTGATACAGTTTCAACGTTTCTTTGGTCATGGCATCGCGAACTTTCCAACCAAAGATCCGGTCGGCTTCGCCATCATCGCGGATTCGCAGCACTTCCTTGACATCTACCTGAGACTCTTTCACATCCCGGGTCCTCAGCCATTGGCCGACAAAATTCTCGAGGCCGCGTTGCAGTCGCCACTCTTGTCCCTTGGCCGTCATTCGATCGAACTGTTCCACTATCTTTTCGTGCAGCGAGCCAGCGGCGGCATCTCGTACCAGCTCCTCATCGGGTGGGCCACCCCAAAGGAAATAGCTCAGCCGACTTGCCAACGCATAATCATCGACGCGGACGGCATCCTTGCTCGCGAACTTGGCCGCTTGGGAGCCTGAGCCGCTTGGGTTCTCAACTCGATAGAGGAACCTGGGAGATGCCAGAATCAACTGCAGCGCGGCTGCGGCTCCATTCTCGTATCGTTTCCCCGGCTCGTTGGCGATTCGCATGCCGATATCGCAAAGCCGTTCGAGGGAGCTCTCATCGATCGGCCTTCGAAACGCTCGGTCTGCAAATCGCTTTACAACCTCTTTCATGTGGGCTCGCACCGAAGCCTGGAATTCACTGGTGGCCGCGGTCGCAGCATCCTTTGCCTGCGGCGGTGGTCCGTTAAAGAACACCTTGCGACTGGGCTCCCGATACTCCCGCTTGGAACCATCCTGCGGGCCAATGAGCGTGGTGCGACGCAACGAGAATTCGTACGTCGCGCTCTTTGGCTCGTCGACGTTCGTCTTGGTGTCGGAATTGGTGAACTGAAAATCAAACACCAAATGCAGCTCCCCCGCTGGCAATTCCAGATCCGCAGAAAGGGTGCCGTCGGGACCGGTGTTGAAATTGGCATTCTGTCGATCGAGCTCACGCGACTCCCCCTTGGAGTTCACGAGGGAGAGTCCAATCCGAGCATCTTGCGTGGTATACGATCCAGCATTGTCGAGATGCCATGGTACGGAAAGTTTGTAGCTGCCCGCCGTTTCAATCTTCTTTACCAAATGGAACTGAGCGTTTTGATCAAACTTGATCTTCTGGGCAGGCGGCCCATCGACAGCGTTCCGTTTCCAATGATCGCTCCAGTACGAAACCTCCGGTGCCGTCGGCCCTTCGAACTGGGTAAATTTCGATACGATGTCGCCTGCGGCTGCGAGGTATTTTTCAAGCAACACCGGGGAGAGAGTCAACGATTCCCCGACCGTATCAAAACCATAACCGGTGTCATCGGCAGGGAACTCGTCCTGAACCTTGAAATCGACATCGGTCAACTCCTTGATCGTCTCCTTGTACTCGCTCCGATTCAGCCGGCGCAGAACGACATGCCCTGGATCGATTTGATGTGGATCCAATTGGAAAACCGTCTGCTGGATCCAGTGAATCGCACCATCGCGTTCTTCGGTCGTCGGAGGGGTAACTTCGGAAGGTGGCATCGTCTGGGCGCGGAGATTTTTCCAAACGGTTTCCCATTTCGCCTGGGTCTCCGCACCGTATTGCCCAGACGCTAGTTTTTCGAAATCGAACCCACCTTCGGCAGCCCCGTCCGCATGGCAATCAAAGCAGTGTTTCGAAAAACGCTCGCGGACGACTTTCGACATGTCATCGCCCAGGCCCATCGAACCAGTCGACAGACCGCCCACTGCGATGACAAAAACGGCAAGGATTCGAAGCGACAGGGGTTGAATAGCTTTTCTCAAGGGATCGTCACGGAAATTGGGTTACGGTAGGGAGGAAAACTCAAGGCTATTGTATTCACAGAGTCAAGAATGAGAACCGTCTAAACGCCGCATGCACTGAGCGAGAGTCAAGAATGAGAACCGTCTAAACGCCGCATGCACTGAGCGCATGGCAGACGCAAAAACCTACTCGACAGCATCGACGCGAGCGGTTTTCGCTGCGTTTGCGGTCTAATCTCAATGCGAACGCACGCGCGGACGCGCGAACCCATTACGAAATAGCTGCGAAACAGTTGCGAAACAGAGGAGCGATTTTTTTAACAATCCTAGTTGCACGCGAGCGCTCTGCGGTAGGACATTTTATTTGGCGATCCAATTCGGCTTTCGCTTTTCGACAAAGGCCGCCAACCCCTCTTGCGCTTCGGCTCCATGCCGAGCTCCCAAATGAACCTCGAGCATACGCTGGGTCGAGGTCGATGCGTTGGCCGTATACGCTTGATTGAGCAGAGCCTTGGTGGCTTCGATCGTGCGAGGTCCACCGGACAAAACTCCGGAAGCTACTTGAATGGCTTCGTTCAAGAGCTGTTCGCGATCGACGACGCGTTGCAGCAGCCCGATCTGCTGCGCTCGACATGCATCGATCGAATGACCGACGAGAAACAGTTCCCGAAGATCCCCTTCGCGAATCTTAGGGCTCAACACGCCGCAAATGAGCGCCGGCAACAAGCCGCGTTGCGCTTCCGGGAATCCGACTTGGAGGTCCGAAGTTCCAATCGCGATATCGCAGGCGGTCATCAGACCAGCCCCACCCGCGTAGGCTCCTCCGTGGGCGGCAGCGATGGTCACCAGACGCGTCGTTCGCATCAATTGCAGCGCTCTTGCCACACACTCGGCGGAGCGCTGTACCAGCGCGGGGTTGGAGGCTTCAGCCAAATCCAGTCCCGAACAAAACACGGGCCCTTCGCCGCGAAGGATTAAAACGCGATTGCTCGTGTCAGCCGCCAAATTTTCGACCTGTTCACAAAGCGATTCCAGCAATTCGATGCAGAGCGCATTTCGTCTCTCGGGTCGATTGAGCGTTGCCAATACGAGTCCGGGTAAAGGCATCTGGATGGTGACGAAACGGGACATTCGATCTCTCGCGGCGCTGTGGGTTGCGACGGCGGCTAGACGCTCCTCGGGGATGCGTTCGCGGCCCTGCGTTGCACGTGGTGTTTGGGATTTCTCTCATTCTACACTGCCGACCTGGGACCATTGCCGTATGATGGGCGTATTGTCGAAAAACAAAATCGATGGACCAGTGCAATGGGTGAATGAATGCGAATCGACGGCAACACGTTCTTGATCGCAGGCGCAAGTTCCGGCTTGGGAAATGCATGCGCGCTGCGACTAGTGCGATTGGGTGCGAGGGTAATACTGTTAGACATCGTCGCACCACCGAAACAAGACATGGATCCCTTTGCAGGCAAAAGCATTTTTGTCAAAGCGGATGTCACCGATGAGGCCGAAGTGCAGGCCGCAGTCGATCAAGGCACTCAGGCATTCGGTCCGCTTTCAGGCGCTGTGGTATGCGCTGGAATACTGCACTCGGAACGCTCGCTCGGACGCGATGGCCCGGCTTCGCTCAAGGCCTTTCGGAGGGTGATTGAAATCAATCTGATCGGGACTTTCAATGTGCTGCGCCTCAGCGCCGAGGCTATCTCGAAAAAGGAAGTCGCGGATCCAGCCGACGAACGAGGTGTGATCGTAATGACTTCCTCAATCGCGGCATTCGATGGGCAGACCGGTCAAAGCGCCTACGCGGCATCCAAGGGTGGAGTTGCGTCGATGACATTGCCAATCGCCCGCGATCTGAGCCGGGTCGGGATTCGAGTGATCAGCATCGCGCCGGGCGTCTTTGAAACACCCATGATGACCGTCGCGCCTGACAAGGTTCGGCAGTCGCTATTGGATGAAACCGCCTTTCCAAAACGCTTTGGCGATCCAGACGAATTCGCTTCGACGGTCCAACACGTGATCGAAAATCCCATGTTCAACGGCTGCACGTTAAGGCTAGACGCCGGTCTTCGCATGCCAGCCAAGTGACGGTCCGCTCGGCCGGCTTCCCTTATTTCACATCCCTAATGAAATGTCATTCGCTCGGTTCGATGGCCTTAAGTTTGGACTCGAGCTCTGCGACTCTCGCTTGGAGTTGGCTGACGAGGGTGATGACCTGTTTCTGTGGTAGACGTTTATGAATGTGTTGCGAGCAGTTCACATCCCATGCATGGATCTCAAAAAGGAGTGCCCGTTCCACTTTCCCTGGATAAAGAGGATCGCGAAGTTGGTCGAGCAAAACAGCATCTTCGTCAGCTACCCTCAGCGTTCCCCAGAGCTTGATTCGACGGCTGCGTACGTAGTCCATCAGGAAGATAAATGCCTTTGGATTATCTGAGATATTCCCGAGCGTAATGTACTGTCGGTTTCCTCCGAAATCCGCGAAGCCCAAAGTTTTATCGTCGATCACTTTTAGAAACCCTGGCGAACCGCCCCGGTACTGGATGTAGGGTTGCCCTTCGGCATTCGCAGTCCCGAGATAAAACATGTCCAACTCGCTTAGGAACTTTCGCAATTCCTCGGACACCGTGGTTTCCCAACTTCCCTCCATTTCCATACGAGCATAGTTTGACCGGGAGCCCTTCTCGGTCTGAATAGCTTTTACGGCCGGCGTAAACGCGATGTCGCTAGAGAACGGATGCATGGTTTTCTGCCCGCTTGAAAAGGGGTGAGTGGGAAGGGGTGGAGATCGCATTTTAACGGACAAACGGTAGAGGTCGGAATGAGCCGGCTCCAATCGCTGCATGGCTCCCTCTCGCCCGCGAAATCCATCTCAAGCAAAGAAAGTTTCGGAATTCATGAAAGGTGTACGATTCGTTGGGGATACCTGATGTCAGCCTCGCTCCCGTCTCATCCCCAAGGCTCGAATCATGCCAAAAGCCAAAAAACGCCAAAGACTCAATAAAAACTGCCGTTTTCAACGACGAAAGCAGTTCCTCGGCCTGATCGAACGCCTCGAGGAACGGCTTCCGCTTACCGGTCCCTACATCAATTCTTCACTATCACCCGGCCAGGTCGATGCGCTTTTGGAAGGGGCGCGAGGGCTGTCCGGTTTAGGTGATAAGGTAGATTCGTCGGGCCATTTTTCGGAGCCTCTGGGCCCCATCAAAAATCGCGATGGATCTGCGGTCACTCCGGGCATGCTCGGTCCCTATGGTCGGACCCAACGCGAGGAACTCGAGAATCCAATTGCGGACTATTTCGACAACACCGCAGTGGACCAACGCACCACCGATTCCCTGATCGCACACCTGGGTAGCGATCCTGCATTCTTGTCCATCGAAGGCGGGTTGGTCGATGGCACGATCGACGAGTTAGTCTTCGATATACACATCCAGCGTCAATACGATCTGCAATTGCTCGATATCGAATTCGCAAGCGACTCGCTTCCATTCCCGTTCTATACCAAAAACGGAATTGAATTGAACCTGAGCGCTGTTGTCGATATTCAATTTGTCTTTGGTCTCACTCTGGATCCATCGCTCAATACCGAACAAGCTTTTTTCGTGAGAGACTATTCGCTTTCCAGTTCGATCCGCGTGGATACCGTTTGGCAGCCGTTTTTAATCAACCTAGGAATTTTGGAAGCCAGCGTTCCCGATGTTGTATTGGCTGCTAGCCTTGATATCGCAGTGAGCCAACCTGCATCGACTCCATCGCTTCGGCTGACCGAGATCAACACGCTCGAGGTTGCGGATCTCTTTCAAACGACCATTGGCTCCAATGACTTCAATGCAACCTTCCATTTTGATATCGGGCTAGGTCGATGGCGTCTGGAGGGCTCAACCTACCTTCAAGCAGTCGGCGATTTTTTGGGCTTCGAGCCAGCGGTCACCTTCAGCCCAAACTTTGATGAAGTGTTTCTATTCAACAACATCACCAGCGGGGAACTCGTGGCTGGGATGGAAAGCTTTCAAGCATGGTTGAGCAGCTTAAGCAATTCGAGTGCCTACAATGTCCCTGTGCCATTCGCAGCCCAAGCGACGACTGGTTCGGTGTACGACATTGGTCGCGGCATGTCTGGTTTCACCGAGAGTTTGCGCAACGAAGATGGCGATCCGGCTTTCGACAACGCACAGGATTTCCCATACACAGGGAACGGCATCGACTACAACGCGACCACCGATAAACTTAAGTTCACGATTGTTCAAGTGCTACCGCAACAGCGCTTGCAATCTCGAGACACGCGCGTGTCTGTCGATGACACGCTGGGACTGACGAGCGATACCGAAGCGCTTATCACGGGATCGGGAACGTTGTCCGCCGTTATCTCGGTTGACCTAAGCCGCGAAAATGTCGACTTCCTTGATCGCATCGCGGTGGAAGATCTTCGCATTCAAACCGCCTATGGCACCGAAGCGGTAGTCCTTACTGGCAACGCTGCCTACGGGGGGCTTGGCCTGGCTTTTGCCAATGCGGTCTTGAGCGGTAATTTCTCGACGACCGTGAACTTTGGTGATGCGCTCAGTCAAGTGCGAAAGTTCACGCTTCACGAATTGAACAATGCGATCAGCGATATCGACTCGATCTTATTAAACCCCATTGAGTGGCTCGGCGCCATTTCGCTCCGTGTGCCGAGTCTGTCAGTGATGGGCAACCTATTTGGGCTGGCCTCGGACGCATTCGTTGCGGTCAGCGTGAACAACATTGCGAGCGGCCTCATGGAAACGACGACCAACGCTCTGGACCTGCTCAACTTTGAGGACATCGGTTTCGAAGGTTTGACAGATACCTTGAGCGCCGCCCTATTAGGCACCGAATCCTGGGATTCCGAAGGGGATGCAGCCGTCGCACCCCTGGGCGTATCGCTCGATGATTTTGGACCGCTGAAGCAGAACCGAATCGTCGATGCGCTGGCCGATGCAGTCCAGGAAGCGGACAATGCCGTCGGTATTGCCCGGCGCATCGTTCAAGACGTTCCGGATCTCGTTCAGAACTTGCAGGTCGCCTCCGGGGCACGGGCCGTTGAGTTTGTTTCCAATTTGTCCTATAGCACCGCCAGCGGCGTTCTCTCATGGTTGGTCGATGCTAGCGCACAAGAGTCATCGACAGTGGAGGTCGGATTGGGTTTTGATTCTCTGTTCGACTACACGAACAATGCGAATGTCGCCGACACCGATGACCTCGTGGGAGATAAGGCGTCGCTTCCCGCAACCTCGTTTTCTCGATTGCTCTTAGGAATCGACTTCGATCCACCCCCAGGTCCAGGCGCACGCCCCTTGCCTAGAAGCTTTCTGAACTCGCAGTCTCGACTAGATCGAACCGTCTACGTCAATGCGACGCCCGCAGTAGGAGCGGCCGTGGATATTCACGGCGCCTCAGGTGCACTCGGAATGAAATTGCAAAATGGCTCGGTCGTGATCGCTCAAAACCTAACGAACCCCGACCCCGCTAGTCCGGCCGCTTTTTTTAGTTCCATTCCAGCCAGTGTGGGACGCGTTCGTGTCAGTGAATTGCCGACCTACAACCCGCATCGTACTACCGTGGGGCGGCTGCGAGCAGATTTCGAAGTCGTACCCGATCATACAGGTTCCGCAGAACCCAACCGCTTGACGTTTCGCATCAACAACCTGAACAACCCGGCCAACTCGACGACTCTGCAATCCAGTCCCAATTTTCCCCAAATAAAACAAGGGCTGGACCTCAACGTTCACCTCAATGCCTTGGCTCCATCGCTCGACGAATGGTTCCAAAAAATAGGTGAGAAGGTTGCGCAAGAAGTTTTCAGCAAAGCTTTCCCCTTGGTCGGCGACAAGCTTGAGCAGTTTGTGGACTTCATCGACACGTTGCGAGATACCATCCACACGGCGCTCGATGCGCTGCAATCATTCTCAGTGAGCGACGTTGAAAATGCCATCGAGAACGCGCTGAGGTCACTGTTCGGTAATCCTGCAGGCGACTTCGTGCACGTGGATTTGTCGATACCAACCTCGTTGCGATTGACACTCGATATCGAAGGGGCCGCCATCCATGTCCGTCGTGTGGTTCAGACAAATCTCGGACTTCCAGCCCTAGGTGCGGATTGGCGCAGCGAGTTGAGTGTATTGGGGACCTACGACTTCCAAGCAACGTTTGTCCTCGATGTCACGCAAGGGTTCTATGTCGAGACCAACACGGAACAGATTCGCTTGGACCTCGATATCGACATGCTTGGACAAGCGACCGG
>JANODW010000475.1:0-7754 GCA_031412875.1 Pirellula sp.
TTTCAAAAATCGACCACGCAGCCGATCAAGGGCATCGTTCCTGATTCACCTTTGAAAATTGCGGGCCGAGACATTTACGTACGTGAAGGTTGCTACAACTGCCACTCGCAAATGATTCGCCCGATGATCGCTGAGACGCAGCGTTACGGGGAATATAGCAAGGCGGGCGAATTCATCTACGACCGGCCATTCCAGTGGGGTTCGCGTCGCATCGGTCCCGATTTGGCTCGTGAAGGGGGACGGCAAAGCAGCTTCTGGCACTGGGAGCATTTCAACAACCCGGAACAACGATCCCCCGGAACGGTCATGCCAAGCTACCGACATCTGCTCGTAGAACGCCTCAACTTTAGCGAAATCCCAAAACGCATTCGAGCAGCTCACTTCCTGGGCGCTCCCTACACACAAGAACTAACCGAAGCAGAATCGATGGCCCGCAAACAAGCCGAAGCGGTGGCTGCTGAGATTATCGCACAAGGGGGAGGCATCGCCTTTGAAGGCAAACTGATTAAAGACTCGACCGCGATCGCACTCATCGCTTACCTGCAACGGGTAGGAAAGGACTTGTTCCGAGTCGACCCGCCCGCTTCGCCGACAACATCGGTAACGCCGACAACACCGGTAACACCGGCTGCGCCTGAGGCGGTGCCCACAGTCGCTACGATTTCACAACTACGAAAGGAATAAGAATGCTAAAGGATATCGTTTCAAAACTGGACTACTCCAATTTTGAAGAAATAGCGTTGGTCATCTTTGGGTTTAGCTTTTTGCTCATTGTTTGGGGGGCCATGCGATTGACGAACGATTCTGCGATGCGATTCAGTTCCATCCCCATCGAAGACACGGTCGTCGATCCATGGAAAGGAGCCAAGGAGTGATGACGCAATCGACTCAAAAAGAGCCTTCACTGGGGCATAGCTACGACGGGATTCAGGAATACGACAATCCGCTCCCTGGTTGGTGGAAGTGGTTGTTTTGGGCGACTATTGTGTTCAGCCCCCTGTATTTGTTGTATTTCAACTCCGGTGCAGCCGGTCGTTCGTTGGAAGACCAATACCAAGCGAGCGCTACCGAAAACTCGAAAAAGCAGTATGGGCAGATCGGGGAGCTCAGTGGGGACCAAAGCACTTTGGTTAAATATCTAAAGGAACCGGAATGGATCGGCGTTGGCAAATCCATCTTCAAGGCAAACTGCGTATCTTGTCACGGCCCAGACGGTGGTGGAAACGTCGGCCCAAACTTGTGCGACGAGAATTTCAAGCATATCAAATCCATCACCGATATTGTCAAAGTGATCAACGAAGGGGTAGCGGGCGGCGCCATGCCCGCATGGGGAACACGTTTCTCACACAAGAATGACGCGATCTTGGTCTCCGTGTATGTCGCGAGCCTACGAGGCACTACGCCCAATTCCGCCAAAGCCCCTGACGGCAGTCCCATTCCTGCATGGCCCAATGAATAATGTCCGATAATCCAATCCCACTCAACGTACTGCCTGCCAGTGCATCCAACCGCAACGCGTGCAAAACCAAATGTGGCAAATGCAACGGCGCAGGCAAATGCACTCCGCGCGCGGACCGAAACGAATCGTTGCTCATTCCGACCGAGAAGGTATTGCCAACGCTCCATAGCGATGGAAGCCGAATTTGGATTATCCCCTCTCTCGCCCCCGGACTGCATTGGCGACGAAGACGATGGGTGGCTTATGCGCTCATCGCCTTCTTTGTAACGCTTCCTCATTTGCGAATGGGTGGTCGCCCATATATTCTTCTGGATATTGCAAGTCGGCAGTTCACGATTCTCGGGCACACGTTTTACCCTACCGACACGCCGCTTGTTGCCTGTTTGATGTTGATGGCTTTTTTCAGCGTGATGCTGGTAACCGCTTTGGCGGGCCGCGTTTGGTGTGGTTGGGGATGCCCTCAAACGGTGTACCTCGAATTCCTCTTTCGCCCTATCGATCGATTCTTTTCGAATACCGTAGGACGCGGTGGGAAAGCGAAACGAACCCAAACCGGAATCGCGATGGTCGGTCGACTGGTCGTCTACCTCGCGTGCTGCATGTTTTTGGCTCATACCTTCCTGAGTTATTTCATCGGTACCGATACGCTGGCCCGTTGGATGCAATCGTCCCCCACGCAGCATCCGACGGCGTTCTTGATCATGGGCGGCGCAACCGCGGCACTCATGTTCCATTTTCTTTACTTCCGAGAGCAGTTCTGCATGATCGCATGCCCGTATGGCCGGTTCCAGTCGGTCATGCTCGATCGCACCTCGTACATCGTGGCCTACGACACAGAACGCGGCGAGCCAAGAAAAAAAGGGAAGCGGTCGGAAAGGGCGCGTGCCACTGCCGATGAGAAAAGTAGCCAACGGGAAACGCTCACGTTGGAAATCCCAACGGAACTCAGCGCTGGCGATTGTATCGATTGCGGGCGATGCACGGCTGTTTGCCCAACGGGAATCGATATTCGCAATGGATTGCAAATGGAGTGTATCCATTGCGCTCAATGTATCGATGCGTGCAATCAAGTCATGCATACCATCGGCAAACCATCCGGACTGATCCGTTATTCGACACAGGATCTGCTCGCGGGAAAACCGCAGCGAATGTTTCGGCCTCGCACCCTCATTTACTCAGCCATCATCGTGGTTGCGACCGGCCTATTCTTGGGAGTACTCTCCACCAAGTTCTCGTTCGATAGTCGACTAATGGGCGCACCTGGCGCACCTTTTACGTTGGGGGCCGATCGCAGAGTTCAAAACAACTTTCAATTGAGGCTCGTCAATCGCAGCCAGCAAAATGAAACCTATTCCACTCGGTTTGAAGATCCATCGATCCACGCCAACTGGAGCAGTGGAGATACCATTCGCGTAGCTCCGGGGAAATCGGTGATGGTCCCATTGGATGTCCATTTCCCGATGCATGCAACCCAAGGAAAAGGTTTCCACGATGCAATGCTTGTCGTGAGCGACAGCAGTGGCGCTTCACGATCCCTCCAAGTCCGATTGTCCGGACCAAGATAAGACATGAGGTTAGAAAGCGTCCCCAACTCTCCGTTGGCGTACTTAGCTGCACCAAACCGAACAAAGCCGAACCGAAGAAAGAGTGTCCCAAAGTGAATCCAACGAACACAACCGCAGAGTCCGCAAGAATCGAGCGAAGATCGCGTCGATTTTGGCTGGGTATTATTCTCGGATTCTTTGCAATGGATTTCAGCATTGCAGCGATAGCCATTGCGATGGCTGCAGGGGACCCGTCGTTTCGTTCTATACCCGGATATGGCGAACGCGCAGTCGCTTGGGATATACGCCAACAGCGCAAACAACTCTCTGCCGAGCTTGGATGGCAAGTCCGTTTTCGCAGAGTTGAGCCATTGCGGGACGCTATCGAGATGACGGTTTTCGATTCAACCAATCAACCGGTATCCCATTGCAGCGGAACCGTGCGTCTGTTTCACTACACCCGCGTGGCGGAACAACTGCGAGCCGAATGGATAGAACAAGAGCCAGGTCGCTACGTGGCGAGTGTCCATGTTGCCAAACCGGGAAGCTGGCAATTAGAAATGGAGATTGGCAATGCGGACGGCCGGCGCTTTTGGCTCGAGCAATCGGTGAACTGGATCGATAGCAACAACAGCCAATGGATCCCCACCCAATGATCGCGACCGAGTTGTTACTGGCTACTTTATTCTCTTCGCTTGTCGGTTCGCTGCATTGCGTTGGGATGTGCACTCCCTTTGCGATACTATCGATGGGTCCAGCAGGATCTCGACAGTCCAAAAGCGCGGTCCGGTTGGCATCCTACCATCTCGGGAGGCTCGTGACGTATCTCGCTTTGGGAACAGCCATTGCGATATTGAGCTCCATCGGGAGCTTTGTGATCGGGAATGTGTTCTTCAAAATGATCGGATGGTTGGTTGGATTCATGATGGTCTCCTTGGGAGTAACGAGATTGTTTGCAGTCTACGGGCAGAGGGTTCCAGTTCGACACTCTCGATGGTTGCAGCAATGGGCGGGTGTGGTCGTTAAACTGCGTCGATCCTACGCAGGCGGACCGTACTGGCTCGGGGCTTTCTTATGGGGATTGACGAGTACTTTATTGCCATGCGGTTGGTTGTACATTTTCGTCATGGCAGCGGCAACCGCGCCTGGCTTCGGCATGTCGCTGGCCATGATGGTCGCCTTTTGGTTGGGAACATTGCCGCTTCTCTCCACCGTGGCATGGGGTTGGGTTTGGGTTCCTACCCGTTGGCAAACCTTCATGCAGCCCTTTGCTGCGGGTTGCATTATCAGTTTTGGCACGTTTATCCTTGTTAAGCGCGGTGTCATGAATCTAGAACCTACGTTGGTACGAACCTCGAATTCAAATATCGATTCAGCATGCCGAGGGAACAATGCCGTCTACCCTTAGCTTGGCTCCCAGTCCCGTTCACACAGTATGCCATTGCTCGCATTGTGGTGAGCCAACAGGCTTCGGTGAAGCGCATGAGCCTGTTTTTTGCTGCTCTGGTTGCGCTACCGCCTTTCACATGATTCACCATCTCGGCTGGGAGGACTACTACGCGCTCCGCACCTATGGCGGTCCGAGGGTGGATGCGCACGCGAACATCGATTTAGACCGGCGATTGATTTTGGACAATCTCGAGGCGGCAGGTGTCCAGGTTCATCCGCTGACGGACGGATTGTGCTCGGTCCGCTTGGCGGTGGACGGCCTTCACTGCGCAGCCTGCACATGGTTGATCGAGCGAGTGCAAACGACGATTCTGGGGTTGGAGAGCGCTCAAGTAAGAATGAGCGACCGTTCGATTGAGTTGATTTATGATCCTGCTCGTACGGAGCCGATGGTCATAGCGAACCAGTTTGCAAAGTTGGGTTACTGCCTTTCGCCATGGACCGCTGATTCTGAGGACACGCAAGGATTCCAGAAGCAGCAACGTGAACATTGGCTAGGGATCGCAACCGCAGCGTTTTTTGCGGCTAATGCGATGTGGATCGGAGTGGCATTGTATGCGGGCGAAGCGACCGGAATATCTGCGGGTCACGAGTATTTCTTACGATGGGTAGGGACGTTGCTGGGTGGTTTGGCGATCGTATTTCCCGGACGCCTCTTCTTTCGGACGGCATGGCAAGCCATCCGGTCCAGAACACCCCACGTGGACATCCCAGTCGCGATCTCGTTGACCATGGGGATCGCGGGTTCGCTTTGGGGGGCTGCCAGCGGCGTTGGCGACATTTACTTTGACTCCCTGGCTTCACTGATTCTATTGCTTCGAATCGGCCGTTATATCCAGTTCCGCGCTCAGTACCGAACGAGCCTCTCATTGGCCAAATTGCTGCGTTGGAATAGCAACACGGCGGTTCGGTTGGAAGCCGACGGGTCGCGAACGAGGATACCCGCGAGTCGGCTCAACGCAGGCGATCAAGTCGAAATTTTGCCCGGCGAAATGGCGCCTGCAGATGGCTTGGTGATTTCAGGCGATAGTTGCATGGACTGGTCGCTCCTCAACGGAGAGAACCGTGCGAAGCCGGTTTCAGTTCACGATGCCTTGTACGCCGGCACGACGAACGTAACCGCGCCGTTGACCATGTCGGTCACAGCGGTAGGTTCCGAAACGCGGATGGGTCGATTGATGGAGTTGGTTCGAAAAGGGGCCTCCCAAAGGACCCCATCCATCGAAGCCGCAGACCGGGTAAGCAAATGGTTTGTTGCAATCGTTCTCCTGCTCGGCGCTGGAACTTGGCTAACATGGACACTGGTTGCAAATGTGTCGGTAGCTTCAGAAACCACGATGGCCTTGCTGACCATTGCTTGCCCGTGTGCCTTGGCTTTGGCAGCGCCGCTGGTGTTGACGGTGGCGATGGGAAAAGCAGCTAGACGAAACATATGGATTCGCGACGGGGCGTGTTTGGAACGGTTGGCGAAGCCGGGAATGCTTTGGCTGGATAAGACCGGAACGTTGACCACTGGGAAATTGCAAGTTCTCGATTGGCATGGCGACGATGAGGTGCTTCCGTGGGCCATGTCTCTTGAGAAATCGATACAGCATCCCATTGCCAAGGCCATCTGCAGTTTCGCCAGCCAACAGGCTGTCCAATGCGTTGTGTACCCTCCACTCCATGCTCAGGATGTTTCGTATGCGATTGGAAAAGGAGCCGCTGGATACGTAGCGGGCAACTCGATCCTTGCGGGAACTCGTCAGTGGCTCCTTGAAAACGGTGTAGCGATCGACGACGCATTCCTAACCATCGAGAGAACCGCATGGACTCACAATCGTTCAGTGGTTTGGTTGGCTGTCGATGGTCGCGTCCGCGGTCTCTTTGAATTGGGAGACCCCTTGCGTCCCGATGCCAAGGAGGCGCTGAGAAGGATTTCGAGCATGGGATGGAAATTGGGGATTCTCTCGGGTGATCGGCAGGAACTGGTCGACCACCTTGCACAGGAACTTCGCAGCCATGGGATCGACATTGCGCAATCGCTCGGACAGCATGGGCCTGAAGAGAAGTTGCAAGTGATCCAGCGAACCAAGGCGAACGGGATCGGTCCATGCGCGATGGTGGGCGATGGTGTGAACGATGCGGCGGCATTGGCGGCGGCGGATGTAGGAATCGCCATTCGCGGTGGGAGCGATCAAGCGCTTCAAGCCGCCCCTATTTATATTGCAAATGGCAGTCTCTCAGCCGTCTTGGAGTTGATGCAGGCATCTGGAAGCGTCGTTCGTGGAATTCGCAGGTGCTTTGCAGCGTCGTTGATTTACAATACCATCACACTGACGATGGCGATGCTGGGGTGGATCCACCCGTTGATCGCCGCCGTGCTCATGCCGATTAGTGGATTGACTGTGCTGACGATGGCCGTTTCCGTAAATGCATTTAAAAAGGGCAATTGAAATGAGTGTGCTTTACGTGGCGTTGCCGGTGGCTTTGTTGCTGGGGGGCTCGGCGCTTGTTGCATGCTTGGCATGCATTCGCAGCGGACAGTACGATGATCTCGACGGACCATCGGTAAGGCTTCTCAATGACGAACTAAGTTCATGATCAAGACAACTTGGCAAACTCTCGTTGCTCGGATTGCCCGCAAGCGACGAAATGTTATTTCCAGCGTATTGTGGGTGAGTTGCGCTTGGATCGCTCAGGGAGTGTCCGCCGATGACGAGTTTGAACATCCGCCCATTTCCTACTCAGCCACCCAATCCAACGATCCGGTGGCATTGCTTCTCGACGAGATGAAAAGTGGGACGGCAACCCTGGTGGCCGACGAGCATGGATCCTACGTGAAATCCTTGCTTTCTGTGTTGAAGGTACCCGAATCGTCGCAGTGTTTGGTATTTTCAAAAACCAGCATGCAGATCCCTTATATTGGTCCCAAAACGCCCAGAGCCATTTACTTTAGCGATTCCGTTTACGTCGGGGTTGTCGTGGGAAGTCCGATCGTCGAACTCGTCGGGGTGGACGCGAAACTGGGATGTGTTTTTTATACGCTCGAACGCGACGAAGGGAGCTTGCGGCTTATTCGCGATCGCGGGCAATGCCTTTCCTGCCATGCAACCTCCAGGACCGAGAGGGTGCCGGGCGTATTCGTGCGATCGATCTATTCGGACCCGTCAGGACGCCCCCGCTCCGGCGCGTCTACTTACACGACCGATCATCGAAGTCCATTTGCGGAACGCTGGGGAGGGTGGTATGTGACCGGGGAACATGGCTCGATGCGCCATCTCGGAAACATCTTTGCGATCGATCGCGACGACCCGCATCGG
>JANODW010000476.1:0-5366 GCA_031412875.1 Pirellula sp.
CCTTGGTGCAGATCCAGGCGGACCAAGGGGAATTGAACATGAATCGCTTAGCGGTCGGCAATCACTTGCTCATTGGCGGCGACAATATGGATCTAACGCTTGCCCATGCCGCATCGAATGAGTTCGCAAAGAAGGGTATGAAGTTAAACGCATGGCAATCGGTTTCGTTATGGCATTCGTGTCGGCTTGCAAAGGAGACGCTTCTGCGCGGGACTTCTGCGCCGGGCTCTGTTCCATTGAGCGTGTTAGGGCGGGGCAGCAAGCTGGTGGGTGGGACCATCACTATGGACCTGGACCGCACTACCGTACAGGCAACTTTGGTGGATGGTTTTTTTCCCATGGTGGGGAGGGATGAACGGCCGGATCGCGATGGTGCCAATGGATTTCAGGAGATTGGTTTGCCCTTTGAACCGGATGTTGCGATCACCAAACACGTCGCTGCCTTTCTTTCTGACCATTTGCGAGCACCTGGCCAAGAGCCGATGAAATTGACGCATCTTCTTTTCAATGGGGGAGTATTCAACGCAGACGCGTTTCGCGAACGGATGCTCGCTACGCTGGCCTCCTGGAGTGACGACGGACAGGCTCCCCAAGTTCTAGGAGGCGTTGAGGATCTCGATCAAGCGGTTGCGTGCGGAGCGGCCTACTACGCGTGGACCAAACAGCAGGGTGGGATTCGCATTCGAGGTGGGACGGCGCGAAGTTATTATGTTGGCATCGAAACGTCCGGTCCGTCCATTCCCGGCATGCCGCGCCCGTTGCAGGCGCTGTGCGTGGTCCCTCAGGGAATGGAGGAAGGAACGGAAACCGATGTGATGAGTCGGGATGTGGGGCTCAAAGTAGGCCAACGGGGACGCTTCCGTTTTTTCTCAAGCACGATGCGAAAGCAAGATCGCCCTGGCACTTATTTGCGAAGCTGGGACGAGCACGAACTGGAGGAAACGTCGCCGCTCGAAGTCGAATTGGCTGCGAGCGAAGGGGAGCAAGTCGTCCCGGTACGTTTCCAAAGCAGGATAACAGAACTGGGAGTCTTTGAGCTTTGGTGCAAGAGCACTCGCAGCGATCAAAGTTGGAAACTGGAGCTAAACGTCCGCGAGTAGCAGTCGAAGCTGAGACGTATTCCCTAGTTTTTGCCTGCGATATTCAAAACCCACCGCGACTGTTTTCGATCTCTTTGCGATTGTACCAAAGGTATAGAATACGGCTTCGAAGAGGCGGGTGAACGTCGTCTGAGGAATCCGGAATTCGAAACAACAACTCCGATGGGTGGCTCTCGAGCAAAGCGATCAAGCGAAGCATGCTCGACTCGTCGAATCGAACAATATTCGGATTCTGCAAAACTTGCTCCCAATCCAAACGGGGTTGAGACTGCAGTTGCCTCATCTTCTTCGCTTCGATTTCGAGCTCTTCGGCGTTTTCTTCGTCTACGTCGCCGTACCACATGTATCGAAGAAGGCCACTCAACGATTTGCCTTGTTTGGATGCGCGATCGCTAACGGCTCGCTTTACCTTTAGCTCAATCTCGTCGCGGGTCGCATGGCCGTAAGGCATACTGGCCGTAATGGTATCGACGAGTTCGGAGGGGGTCAGTCCACTTGCTGCTCTCGAAAGGATAATGCTTTGCATCACATAGCACTCTAGTTCTCCTGCCAAACCTAGCTTCAACAACCCTTGAATCGATGGGAATACGCCGCCTACTTGGGCGCCAAAATCATCGCAAAGGTATTCGATGGCCATCGCATTTCGGCTATAGGGGAGAGTTGAGAGTCGCCAAGCAGCGGTGGTGGCTCCGGTTAACAGGATATAGGCCAAATAACCGTCTATCGCGAGCCGCTGAACGATGAGGACGCCCAGTATCGAGCCGAGAGCAATCGTGAGGATACGAAATCGATCGATCACCAAATAGTATCGATAGTAGTGCCCCAGCTCATGCCCGATGATATCTTGAACTTCCGTAGGTTCCAGTTTGTGCAATGTTTGCCGATTGAGGTAGACGCCATTGAGCGATTTGAAAAACATCCCGAGTCCATGATGGCTTGCGTACGCGTTCATGGACGGACTGGCCAAAATATAGAGCGGCAAATTTTCATCAGGCAATCGCAGCTTTGCTAATGTATCGCGAAAAAGTGCCTGGAGTTGGTATTTGTCGTATTGGCCAAAGCGAGTGCTTTCTTTGAGATCCTCGACCCGCTTCTTTTTTCTTGCGTAGCTGACGGCTAGAGACGACGCGATCGGGCCGGCCATGATTGCAATCGCGAATACCGTCATCCCAGGCGCCCGCATCACCCAGCCCCAGTCAACGACCGCGGCAATCAAACCGATCAGCACGAGCTCGCCAAATAACACGAACCATGCGAATCGATTGGCTCGATCCATCTGTGCGATCAAGTCGGAGCGCCGAGGGATGGTTTCGTCGAACGCCATGCATGTTGCCTTTGCAAAAGTAAAGATGGACGATCGCTGGTTAAACGTAGGAACTGAATAGATAGTTCAGGAAGTTTACCGGTGCTTTGCCGCGTGTTTGGTAGTAGACCTTGCCCGGTCCTGTGTACCGATTGATCAGCCCCTCGCCGGACATAATGGAGTCTCGCACACTGTCGGTGGCTTTGACCAGTTGGTAAGTGACGGACTCCGAAAAAGCGACCGCGTAGCGATTGTCCAGGAAGAACTTCTCTCCCTCTGCCAATTCTTTTTCGATGATCGCTCCATAGGTTTGGCAAAACGCCGTGCCGGTGCCGCTCACATGCAACAGGAATAAGCCCTTCTTGGACATGACCCCTTTCATTCCACCGTATTTGATTTCGAGTTTGCATTCGCCGATGCTGGCCAAATAACTGCCACGCGTCAAAAAGTAGCCTGATTGCTCGGACAGGGGCAAGCTAAGAATATCCCCTTGGACGGACGGTGCGAGCACCAATACTTGCTCGTCGCGTTTGGCGAGGAACTGCGCGGTAAACACACTCTCGCCGCCCAACAGGTTCTTGGCACCGCTCAGCCAGGCATTTGCTTTTCCTTTGCGACCCACCGAAGCGGAAAGATGCAATCCGGATGTCATCGAAAGCATACTATCCGGTTGAGCAAAAACAACTTCTCCCTCGTTCATTCGCAGCTCTAGCACGGAAAAAACAGGACCATGCAGAACGGAGTATTCCATGTAATGAACGCAGGATTATAGATGGGTGTATCGGGTTGGGTGGCTCTGGCGTACGTCGTCGCTCGTCGCACCGCCAGGCGTCGAATGGCGGAAGCAGTCCGCCATCAATCCTCGATGCCGGGGGCAACACGCTGCTTGAGGAAGTAGCCGCCGACTGCGATGGCTGCGAGGATGCCTAAGAAAATGAAGAGTGCCACGAATCGACTTACTCCTAGCACCTCTTGGATGGTGGAGATGCAGATATCGTAGATGACGACACGGATGAACCAGCCGATCAAATTGCCGATGAAGCCGCCTCGGGCCGCAAACATTGTTAAACCACTCATTCGTGGAACTCCCGCTGATAGAATACGAGCGCGACAAAAAAAGACTTTTCGTCCATCATAGTAACTCAGGCGAACGGATACCTAAACCCCATTGGCACACAAGCTGGAAATAAATGCACGGCTAGGAGACGAAAGCGACGGATGTCCGCGGGGTGCTTGCAAAGCGAGTTTGACCTGCGTCGCGGGTCCTACCGGCTTAGCGAACACACCTTGGAATGGCTTAGGTTAAGGAATCTTGCCACAGATTACTGTAGCATTGTGTCCACCGAAACCAAAACTGTTGTTCATTGCGATCTTCACGTTCATGGGGCGAGCGTGGTTGGGCGTGTAGTCCAGGTCGCAGTGGGGGTCGGGTGTTTCTAAATTGATGGTGGGCGGCACGATGTTGTGGTAACAACTGAGGACCGAAAGGATCATTTCGATGCTTCCGCTGGCGCCTAGAGCGTGCCCAAGATGGCCCTTGGTGCTGGAAAGCGCAACGGTCCTTGCGGCTTCGCCGAAGATACTTTTTACCGCGACGGTTTCCGCTTTGTCCCCGAGCGGAGTGCTGGTTCCGTGTGCGTTGATATAGTCGATATCCGATGGATCGAGCCGGGCATCGCGAAGCGCGTTGAGCATCGCCCGGCTTGCCCCTCTTCCTTGCTCATCAGGGGCAGTGATGTGGCCAGCGTCACACGAGCCGCCATAACCCAAAATTTCTCCATAAATCCGAGCGCCTCGTTTCCTCGCGTGTTCGAATTCCTCGAAGATCAAGACGCCGCAGCCTTCGCTGAGGACGAAACCGTCTCGGTCGCTATCGAACGGCCGACTGGCTTTTTCAGGCGCATCATTGCGGGTGGAAAGGGCTTTCATGTTTGCAAACCCAGCAACTCCCATCGCTGTAATGGCTGCCTCCGTTCCACCGGTCAGCATCACATCCGCTTCGTCGTACTGAATCGCTTTGAGGGCGTCCCCCATTGCGTTGTTGCTGCTTGCGCAAGCGGTCGCAACGGCGAAATTGGGTCCTTTCAGACCGTATTGGATGGCGAGATTGCCTCCCGCCGCGTTGAGCATCATCTTTGGAATCGTAAACGGACTCACCCGTTCGGGACCTTTGCTGAACAATTTGAACATCTGTTCTTCGATCTCATTGAGACCGCCGATGCCAGAGCCCAAAATCGCTCCACAACGGAATGGATCTTCTTGATTGAAATCCAATCCTGAGTCTCGAACGGCATGGTATCCCGCGTACATTGCAAAAAGCGTGAACCGGTCCAAGCGCTTGACGTCTTTCGCATCGACCGTCATTCCCGGATCGAAATTGGTGACATCCCCGCCGAAACGGACCTTGTGCCTGTTCGTATCGATGACGGTCAAAGGGTGGATGCCACTTTTGCCGTCCAAAATGGATTGCCAAAGCAAATCGACTTCACAAGCCAGGGGCGTAACGCAACCAAGCCCCGTCACGACGACACGACGTTTCATACTTTGCTCAAAGACAATCCTAGGTAGGGGACGACAAACTCTGCTGGTACTCGACTAAGCCTGTTGCTTTTCGATGTAATCAACAGCTTCTCCCACGCGCTGGATCTTTTCCGCAGCTTCTTCTGGGATACTGATGTCGAACTCTTCCTCAAGTTCCATAACCAATTCGACCGTGTCTAACGAGTCAGCGCCAAGATCGTTTACAAAGTGCGTATCGCGGCCGATCTTGTCTTTTTCGACACCCAATTGTTCCGCAACGATGTCGATCACTCGTTCCTCAATAGAAGCCATAACAGGGAGCCCCTTAAGCAAATTCAAATCAAAATGTGGTAGAAAAGTAGTCCAACGCCAAAACGTATCTGGCGGGGTGCCAAAGATAGAGGATTCTAGCAAAATAGGTCAAGCCATGAAGGGCTTTCCAA
>JANODW010000477.1:0-3101 GCA_031412875.1 Pirellula sp.
ACTGCGTCGGCTGGAGGAGGAACACGTAGCAAAACAAAAGCTTGTCGAAAGCCGGAAAACGCTGATCGCGAAAACGCTTCGAACGCAACGCAAAGATTCGTTGATTCAAGTTCTGACCAAGTTATGCGATGAGAATATTCACGCCCGCTGGGTTACCGAAGCTGAACTTGGGATGGCAAAACCAGTAGAATTGGTCCTGCACGACCTCAGGGAAGCGATCCAACTCGCTACACATGTTGATAAAAAGCAAATGAACCACAACTTCTCGTTTGATTGGGATGCGTACGCGGAAGTAAAGCGATTGATGGAGATGCTGGTTTCTCTATCAGCAATTACAGAAGCTATGGAAATCGCTGTTCATTTCATGGAAAAAGCCAGCCGACAAATTGAGTATAGCGACGAAGGGATGATGCTTGAGCAAGTTGAGGCAAGTCTGAAACCCATTTTGGAAGCCCTCGAAAATCACGATGAGACACAACGCGCGGCATGGGCTTGCCGTATGCAAACGGCAGATCAAGTCGGTTTCGTATGTCACGAAAAGTTAGAAAAATGGTCGGGCAGTCGTGGGTAATGTTGAAAACGATTCAGTATCCAAGCAATCAAGAGCATCCGACTTAAGCATTACGATGGGTTAGCGAAATCGTACTTGCTTTAAGTGCCGTTGGCTGTGATGCTTTGTTGTGTGTTCAGGAGCGGAATGGCGCGAGCCATCCGGTGACGCGTTATTTGACGGTGACGCGGTATTTGACGGTGGGGTGAGTGACGGTGGGGTGAGTGACGGTGCTAATGCAGCGGGACACCGGAGGGCTCGCGCCCTGCCGCTAAAAAATGGACATGTGGCTTGCATTCTGTTTGCAACGCAATTGCCATTGGGGTACGCCTCGCTTAGGGGTCGTTTTTTTAGACGACTGCGGGTTGTATGCATATCCCCCGGATCGAATCAACGCTTTGGTCCGCGTTTCATTCCGCCTGTGGGCTTAGGGCCTCTGTTGGCTTTCGCTAAAACAGCAATCAACGCCATCACGATGAGCAACAATGGCATTAAGCAGGTTGCTATCGTCACCATGATGGTGGTCAAAACAGAGATTCCCGCCGACGCATTTCCCGGAGGGGCAGAGGTGGGCGGCGTGGCATTTGCCGGCGACGTACTGACCGTTGAGGGAGGGGTTGGATTTGCGTTTCCTGAATTCGGAGCGTTGTTGAAGATTGCTTCTTTGGGTCGGTACACGCTCGATACCGAAGCGATCGCAGCGTTGTTTGGTTTTGACAAAGCACTGAGCGCTTCCTGTGCAGTCAAGTCGTCCAGAGCTTGTAAAAGCGCAAAGTCAGCATCGCTATTTGTTGCTCCCGAATCGACCTTTTCCGCGAATACTTCTTGGACAGCTTTCGAGAGAGCATCGGCATCGTCTGCACGGCGGTAACTATGCACACGGGTTGCGAGCGAATGGTCTTGTCTCATATCGACGCCGATGGCGTCCACTACTAGTCCGCGAGAAAGGACATCGGGTAAGTAGGACTCCAATTGCTTTTTGTCGCTCGCTTCGCCGTCTGTGACAATGAGTAAACGATAGTTTCCGTAAAGTTGTTTTTCTCGCAATTGCAACAGAGCGTCAGCGCCCTCGCGCATGCGTTCCCCTAGGGGGGTGCCTCCGTCGGCCTTCACCGCGTTCACACGTTTGATCGCTTGAACGACCGAAAGAGGCTCAAGCGGTATTGCCCAGTGCTGTTTGGATTTATCGCCATTGAGCAACATTAGTCCGAGCTTGGTGTCGTCTGGAAACTGTTGCAGCACTTTTGCAATCGCCGACTTGGCCGCATCGATCCGGCGGACTCCACCAGCCATTTTTTCGTTCATCGATCCGGAATCATCCAGGACGATCAAAACATTCTCGCCTGCTACAACGAGTTCGGTAGACGATAGAACGGCGATTGCAAGAAAACAAACTAGGCTTTGCGATCGAATGTTCATGAGTTGGTCGTAGGGTTGCAGCCAAGGGAATCGTGAATTAAAAATTGAAGTCGGCCGGTGCAAGAGATTCAGGATTTACCTTTACGATTCGAAATTCGACTCGCATATTTTCCTTTTGTTCTTGTGGGTTTTTCGGTTTTGCGATGACGGGTTCGACCACTCCTGCTCCTACAGGCACGATCTGAGAAAGGTCGATATTGATTCCCTCTCGCTTTGCATAGTTTTGAAGTTCTGCGAAGACATTGTCGGCCCGAGATTTCGACAGATTAATAGCGGCTTGCATCGTGATGGCTGGGTCAGGACTGCCGCCCCCAAAGGCGCCGGTCTTGATCAAATCCACAATCTCTTTGGTCCTGTTGAGGTCGAGGGGCTTTCCATTCATGAAGTAGCGGTAGTTGCCCGCCGTTCCATTTTGCTGAATGATTCCTTTGGCAATTCCGCTTTTGATCAAATCGAGAAGGGTCCGGGTAGGGTCCGAGTGGCCGCGGATAATGACGCGAGCGTTCCCAAATTTGCTCGCTTCCTTTAGCGCTCTCGCAAAGTCCGAACCATAGCGATCTGCGGAGAAGTCCTTTTGGTCAACCTCGAAGCCAATCGTGAAACTCACGATGGTATTGGTGTCGAGGTTGTCGCCTAGAAAAAGGTCCGTCGATTCTGCGGATGCCTTTTCGAATTTCTCGCTCGCTTTCAGTTCTGAGTATTCGATCTTGGCAAGCTTGGCGATCGCTTTGTAATCGAAGTCATTAGGATCAAAACCATTGCGTCCCTTTGCGTATCCCCAGCTCGTTGCCAAATCGAGCGCCTCGGCCATCTTGCCGGTGAAGCCGCTGAGGTTTCCCTTGTCGAGAAAAAAGGCCATCTGCCCATTCAAACCCACGAACGAGCAATCGAGCAAGAGCCCGTGGGCGTCTTCCTCCAGTGTCGGAATGGTCTCTTTTCCGAAGATGCGTTGGGACAGTCCAAGGATCTGTTCGTAGGGTTTGGACATTTTCTTTGTTTCCGAGAATCCTCTCCTCATCGCAACCAGCTCCTCCGTTGCTTGAAGTTGCCCAGCAACAAACTTCTTAACCCATTCTTTGTTTGCGTCGTACCAATCGCGTCGGACCGCGTAGACGTCTGCAATGGAACGACT
>JANODW010000478.1:0-5528 GCA_031412875.1 Pirellula sp.
TCCCTCAGTTTTCGGCCAAAAAAGATTTTCAAAAAGTCATTCCCATCAATTCCAAGGTGGACGTCTATGTCCAGACATTTAACGGAAACATCACCATCACCCCTTCCGATCAACCGGAAATCGATTTGATCGCGCATATCAAGGCCATCGGCTACAGCCAAGAAGAGGCCGACGCGGGACTGGATGCACTGTCTCCAGAAATCGATACAACGACCTCGGCGATCACCATCTCATCGCGACGGCGTAGCCAATTGATAATGGCCTCCGATTCGGTCAGCTTTGAATTGAAGGTCCCTGCCGGTTGGCCGTTGTTTCTGACCACGTCCAACGGAACCGTTTCAACCGCGCAAAGCCGCGGACCGGTCACTGTCGAAACGTCCAATGGCAAAATCGAAGTCAAAGAAGCTGCTGGCGATCTGAAATTGTCCACGAGCAATGGCAAAGTCATTGTCGAAAATTCCGCAGGCAATATGCAAGTCAAATCGAGCAACGGAGCGATCCAGTTGATCCGTTGTTCGTTGGACGGAAAAAGCACACTCGACACCAGCAACGGCGCCATTGCTGTTAGTTTCTCTGAACGCAAACCGCTCCGAATCGACGCCAGTACCTCCAATGGAACGATCAAGTTTAACGAAGCGGACCTCGATATCAAGAAAAAGTCCAAGAGCCATGTCGCTGGCGTATTGTTTGGGAAGGCCGACGACGCCGGATTGAGCAGTTCGCTGGAGCTAGAAACGTCCAACGGTTCAATCACGATTGCAACCGAGTCGGAACCAACGGATAACTCCTACCGTTCGAATTGATAGCCGTTGCGATGAATTTAACGGAATGGTTGGCCGCGGACCGTCAAAAACTATTCTGGCTCGTTTGCAACGAATTGGGCCTAGGGTCGCGCGATGACCCTGCGGTCGTTTGGCCTAGGGAAATCGATGCCGCCGAGTTTCAGGAACAATCCACGCTGAAGCAGTCTTTTGCTATCGCCAACTGGTTGTCGATAAGGATAAAACTGGGAGACGCATCTTGGCGATTCCTTTCAACACACCCGAGTGACATCGTGCGAGAGTGGGCAGCCATCATCGTCGGCTTGTCGAACGAGATGACGTTCGCTCGCAAGCTCGCGTGGATCAAGCCCTTCGCTGACGATCCGCATGTTGGTTTGCGAGAAATCGCGTGGTTGGCTTTGCGAGCGCAGGTCGTGAGCGATCCCGTGTTGGCGATCCGAGCGCTTGTTCCGTGGACCGGCAGTCGCAACGAGCGTCTGCGCCGATTCGCTTCGGAGATCACGCGTCCTCGGGGCGTATGGAGTTCCCCCGTCCCTTTGCTCAAAGACCATCCCGAACTTGGACTGCCCATCCTGGAACCGTTGCGCTATGACGATTCCACTTACGTGAAAAACTCCGTCGGAAACTGGCTGAATGATGCCAGCAAGTCGCAACCCGAATGGGTCCGAGCGACCACCAAGCGGTGGCTCGAAGAATCCTCATCCGTCCATTTGCAGTACATCGTTGCGCGAGGATTGCGAACGATCGGACTGGAGTAAATCTGCCTCGCTACGATCGGCTCAAACTCTTTGAGATGGTTTCAAGCCGCCGCTCGCTTTCCGAGCCGACAGCCAACCGATGCGGACGAAATCGTGCTGAAATGGAGAGACTCAATCGGAAGCGAGTTTGCAAAAGATCAACGAGTCAGAAAACACCCCATCGTAGTACCAATTCTCTCGAAAATGCGCTTCTTGAACAAACCCGGACTTGATCAAAAGCGATTGGCTGGCTGTGTTTTCAAGCGACGTGTTGGCTTCAACACTGTGCAGTCTCAGCTCTCGAAAACCATAATTCAGAACGGCTTGAATCGCTTCATGCATGATTCCTTGCCGCCAAAAATGGGGGTGCAGCATGTAGCCCAACTCGCCTCGATGGTTCTTTTTGTCGATGCGCCAAAAGCTTACTACGCCGACGAGTTCGTCGTTGCCGTCCTGAAAGGAAATCCCCCAATTCACACCGTCGCCATCCAGCAACGCTTGGTTGAGTTGTTGTATCAATGCATGCACTTCTTGAACATCCTTGTCGCCGTCGCGATCGAGATACTTGATCACATCCGGGTGGCTTCGCAGGTCAAAAAGGACTTCCGCGTCGTTGGCATAGATCTCCCGAAGAATCAATCGCTTGGTGGTGAGGATTGGAAACGATTCGAAGTGTATGTTGAGCATCGTTTGCAGTAGGCGAGTGGGGGCGTTAATGAGAACGTTCGCGTCGATTCTCGTGGAATGCAATGGGCGGACTCAAGCAATTTTCGTGCTGTGAGCTAGAGGCACAAGGGGAGTGGCTCAGCTCTTTAGTTTTTGTCGGATCCGTTCCGCCATCCGATCCAAATCGACATCTTTGGAGAGCTCTTCTTCCGTTTTTTTGCATGCATGCATGACAGTGGTGTGGTCTCGACCGCCGAAGTACTGTCCGATGTTTTGAAAGGAAGCATCTGTCCATTGTCGCATCAATAGCATAGCCAATCCGCGAGCGCGGACGATGCTCGATTTGCGGCCGGGACCTCGCAACAGCTCCATCGTGATTTGCATTTCTCTGGCCACGGCTTTTGCGATGTCGGACGGAGAAGGTGCTTTGGCGATCTGCCCATCCACAAGATTATCGATGAGGCGTTTCGATTCGATTTTGGTTCGGTTGGGCGCCACGCGATTTTGGTGGGACCAGCGAACTAGGATGCCTCGCAATTGCAAAGCGGACGAGCCATCTTGGAGTTGGGAACAGATCGACTCGAGGTCTTGATCGGTGATGTCAATCTTGGCGTTGATCGCCAAGAGTTTCATGATTTCGAATCGAGTCGCTGGGGACGGATAGGATACTTGCAAACTTTGGCCGCCGTTAAGTCGGCTCGAGAGGGCCAATCGCAACTTGGGCACGAGGGTAGCGAGGTTGCTTGCGGTAACGATGATTGCACCGCCATCGTTGGTAAGCCGCTCGATGGTAGAGACCATCTCTGCTTGCGCGACGGGTTTGGTTGCCAGCTCGTGAATATTGTCTACCACCAAGCATTTGCATTGCCGATGGACTTGACGGAATCGGTCCATGTCGTCGGCTTCGATGGCGCGTGTGAAGGCTTTGGCAAAGTCGGAACCACTGGTCAGTGTGACGGTCCGCTGGTTGGCTTCGTTGGTCCAGCGTGCGGCGATGGTGAGGGCCAGTGCTGTTTTTCCTGCGCCGGTCGGTCCGTACAGATAGAGGGGGGATCGGGACGCGAGTGTTTCGATTCCGAACGGCGAAAGGCATTCGGCCGCGAGCTGATTCTCTGGTCCGGCAATAAATACATCCAACAAAGGAGTCGCTCCGATCAGGCTCGCAAAGGAACCTTTTCGTATTCGCGGCTGTTGCAACGTAATAATGGTGACGGAACTACTGGGCAAATTCATCGGCGTTGCGTATGGAAAGCTACGATGCGAAACGCATTATTCCGCGGTATCTAAGTAAGGGTCTTGCCCCATCTCCCGTTGAATCTTAGTCCGTTCCTTCTCGTGATGCAGCAGTGCCATCCGATCTCGGAAGTGTTTCCGCTCAACTTTTCGCTGGGCTGCCTTGAATAGAGCCGCTTGGCCGCTGAGCGATCCGCCCGATTTGCCTCGCTCTTTCATTTTTTCGGCCGGTTTGGAGCCGAACCCATTTCTAAGAATATCGTCGTCCATAGACAGGTATTGCCTGTAGGTTCCTGGGTCCCCCTGCCTTCCGCATCGCCCGATGAGCTGCCGGTCGATACGGGCTGCGTCATGCAGTTCGGTGCAGATCACCATCATGCCGCCGATCGCTCGAACATCGTCCTCCAGCTTGATGTCGGTACCGCGGCCCGCCATATTGGTGGCCACTGTTATTTGGCCTTTGCGTCCGGCATTGGCAACAATTTCTGCTTCGCGTTCGATTTCGTGTGCGTTGAGAACCTGAACCTGCAAGTTTTCTCTTCGCAGCATGTCGGCCAAAATTGCGGACTTGTCGATCGATCGGGTGCCGATGAGCACGGGCCGACCCATCTCGTGGACTTGGAGGACCTCTTTAACGATCGCCTGAAACTTGGCGGTCATGTCATGGTAGACGGCGTCGGACAGCTTTTGCCGTTTGGGTGGGCGATTGGTAGGGACCTGGACAACGGGGGTCTTGTAAATGCGTCGCAGTTCGCCCGCGCTGGTCGCCGCGGTTCCGGTCATTCCGGCGAGGTAGCGGTAACGCAAAAACAAATCTTGAACCGTAATGCGTGCGGCTTGTCCGGTCGGCACCGTCACTTCGACTTTTTCTTTCGCTTCGATGGCTTGGTGGATCCCGTCTCGCCATTTTCGGCCCTCGGCCAACCGTCCGGTAAACTCATCGACGATCACGATCTCGCCGTCGACGACGACGTATTGCCGTTCGAGGTGAAAGTCGCGGTGAACCTTGATCGCCCGTTCGATATACTCGTAGAGATCGACCAGAGCCGCCAACCTAATTTCTTCACTTCTGGGAATCGAGCGAACGAATTGCCGGCCCTTGGACGTCAGTTCGATCTTGCGTGAATCGTCCTCGATCGTAAAGTGTTCTTTGAGGACAAACGAGGGTGCATTTTCGGCCGCCCATTTGAAAGTGGAGATGACGACTTCTCGCGTCTCGTCTCCGAGGGACCCGATAATCAATGGCGTTCTGGCTTCATCGATAAGGATGCTGTCCGCTTCGTCCACCAAACAAAAATGCATGCCTCGTTGGACCGGCTGTTCCCCTGCCGAGGTCCAGCGTTCCTGCGATCCGCTCCCGAGGAAGTCATCGACCGCCCTTCCTTGAGCGCGCATCAACAAGCGATCGCGTAAAAAATCAAATCCGAATTCTTTGGCCGTCCCGTACGTCACGTCGGCAGCATAGGCTTTTCGCCGCTGGTCCTGATCGAGTTGTGTGAGCACCGTGCCAACTCGAAAACCGAGCATATCGTACAGCGGTTTCATCCATTCGGCATCTCGTTCCGCCAAGTAGTCATTGACGGTTGCAAGGTGAGCGCCCTTTCCGAGCAGCGAATGGAGGGCCAGCGGCAAGGTCGCGGTCAGCGTCTTTCCTTCGCCCGTTTGCATTTCTGCAATGCAGCCATGAAACAAACAGATGCCCCCGAGTATTTGCGCATCGTAATGTCGCATGTTGAGGGCGCGCCGACCCGCCTCGCGAATGAGCGAGTAGGCTTCGGGGAGAATGGTTGCAAGTGGTTCGCCGCTCTTGGCGCGATAGACGAGCGAAAGCGCTTCTTTGCGTATCTGGGATTCTGCCAATTCGCGGCGGTTGTTCTCCCACGAGTTGACCGCCCGTGTTTGTTCAAGCCACTGATTGATTTTGTACTGCGCG
This sequence comes from Pirellula sp., assembly GCA_031412875.1. Taxonomy (GTDB): domain Bacteria; phylum Planctomycetota; class Planctomycetia; order Pirellulales; family Pirellulaceae; genus JBKCUI01. Next base: position 5,352 of record JANODW010000478.1, read on the forward strand.
ACGCCCGGGATCGACCAACCTGCAGACACGTGCGGGCGACTGGGCAGGTGCAACTTGCGATCCCCACCTGCTGCAACCGCATTGGGCTTGGTCGATTTGTCAAAAGCTGGATCAATCAAACTGGACATGGATCGTTTATCAGGGCGTAGCAACATGGACAAAATGGGAGAAAATCAG
>JANODW010000479.1:0-8745 GCA_031412875.1 Pirellula sp.
TTTCCTTCTTTAATGAATCCAGGGACGTTGAATTCGGCTCCTGTCTCTACCTTCGCCGGTTTGGTCACGTTGGTCGCCGTATCCCCCTTGGTTCCTGGGTCTGTCTCGACCACTTTCAAGGTAACGTGCGAGGGAGGAGAAATCGTTATCGGGTTCCCGTTGAACAAGACCATATCGACGGGCATGTTCTCCTTGAGATACTTCCAGTTTTCGTCGACTTGTTCGGCCGACAGTTCGTATTGCTCAAAGGACTCTTTGTCCATGAAAACAAACGTGCCGTTCTGGCTGTAGAGGAATTGCGTTTCGAGCTCCTCGACATCGGCCGCTTCCAATTCATCCCCACCCTTGAGCGTCCTATCGAGCATGGTGTTGCGAACGAGGTTTTTCATCTTGCACCGATAAAGCGCATTGCCTTTGCCTGGCTTGAAAAAGTCAACGTCGGTGAGCAAATAAGGTTCACCGTCGATTTGAATCTTGAGTCCTCTGCGCAGGTCGCTGGTTTTGTAGGATGCCACAGCTATTAGTTCTCTTTAACGAAGAAGAAAAGGGTAGGGAGATCGGTTTGGAAACGAATAGTTTAGACAAGAACTCGAATTCTGTCTGCTCCATAAAGTAGCACAGGTTTCAGGGCGGGGAAATCGCGGTTGGATGTCCGGAAAGGACGGGATTGGGCGGGGGGAAGTGACGGTCAGGAAACTGGGAGGCTTAGAGACTTTTGTTGGTGCTAATTTTGTCGGCGCCCATTTTAACCGTGCAGATGTTGTTTTTGACCATCCACTCTAGCCAGATCTCTTGATCCTCGGACAGTTCAATTTCGGCGACCGATTCGGCATCGAGGGGGGAGACCAAGGAGAACCCGCCTTCATCGAGCCACTTCTTGGCGTCTTCCAAGCGGATCCAGTATTCGTCTTTTCCCAACGTGGGTGCGCCGGCCCCTTCGGCTGGGGACATGAAATAAACGATTTCCTTTCGGAAGCGATCGGGCATTTTAAGCGGGGCAACGTCGGGTTGGTCGAGGGGGATCACGTGAACCATAGGAATGCCATTCGGCCTAACGCGTTAGAGTTCGTTAATTGTTGAATAGAGGGTTTCAAAGGAAGATGTAGCCTTCTTCTCCGTGTTGTTGAACATCGAGTCCTTGCCGCTCGTCCGATGCCGAAACGCGCAGGCCGATGGTCCAGTCTACAATTTTCAGCAACACCAAACTGGTCAAGCAAGAATAGACAATCACGACGACAATGGAAGACAATTGGCCTGGAAAGAGGGTTCCTCCCTCGATGAGTCCTAGCGTTTGTCCCGTTCCGACATTGTTGCAAGCCCGCGTGGCAAAAACGCCGGTGAGGAGGGAACCTATTATACCTGCCACGCCATGAATCCCGAATGCATCCAGCGAGTCATCGTATCCAGCCCAGTGTTTGCACAGGCTGCACGCATAGTAACAACCTATCCCCGCAGCGAATCCGAACAGCATCGCAGGCATGGGCTGAACGTATCCCGCGGCCGGCGTGATGCAAACCAATCCGGCCACCAATCCTGAACTGACCCCTAGAACGGTTGGTTTTCCTCGCGATCTCCACTCCAGCAACCACCAGCCGATGGCTCCGGTGGCGGCGGCTAAATGCGTCGCGGCAAAGGAGCTGGCGGCAATAGAGTTGGCTGCCATGGCGTTGCCCGCGTTGAAGCCAAACCATCCGAACCACAGCATCGCAGCCCCGACGGCCGTGTAAGTCAAATTGTGGGGAGGCATCGGATCTTTCCCAAATCCCAACCGCGGCCCCAGGACGATGGCTGCGACCAGCGCGGACACGCCTGCGCTGATGTGAACGACCGCGCCCCCTGCGAAGTCGAGACTTCCGCCCAGAAGTCCGTTCGGATAACTCAAGATACCGCCCCCCCAAATCCAGTGCGCGATCGGGCAATAAACGAACGTTCCCCACAGGATGGAGAACGCCACCATCCCATGAAACTTGATCCGCTCCGCCAATGCTCCGCACATGATGACCGGCGAGATCGAAAAGAACATCCCTTGGAAAATCATGTGAGAAAATTTAGTGATCGAAATTTCCATTCCCGGCGAAGACCAAATCGGGGTCATGGGCGATTGAGATGCTTCGTTCCAGGTGCTCGAAACGCCCGCTAGGCACAGGTTGTCCAAGCCTCCAATCCATTGGTTGAAATCGTGACCATCCGAAAATGCGAGTGAATATCCATACACCGCCCATACCACCGACATGACGGCGGTTAGAAAGAGGCATTGAATAAAGATACTGAGGACATTTTTTTTGCGAACCAGTCCCGAATAAAACAAGGCCAGACCAGGTGCGATCATAAAAAAAACCAGAGCAGCACAGGCAAGCACCCAAGCGTTATTCGCAGCCAAAGAGGCAGCGCTGGAAGCCTTGGCGTTATTTGTCAACAACGACATCATCGTTTCTGGGCTGGGGGTCAAGGAACTCGTCCAGAGGATCTCTGTCTCCTGATAGGACACTTCAGGAGATTGGCTGGTCTCTTGGCTGCTCGCGCCAACATCTTGGCTGCTCGAGCCAACATTTGTCTGCGTCCCAAGTTCCAGTGGCTGCGAAATGGGCGAAATGGGCGATGCCGTCGAACCTTCTTGAGTCTGTTCCCCAAGTGCCCAGCAATTGCACGGACCGGCCAAGCACCAAAGCAGAACGAACAGGGGTCGGAATCGGAAAAGTCTCGTTCGGACGGATCTTGCGAACGAGACCCATTGCAACTCCGGAAACGATCTCGTTTCCAAAGCACTCATGACGGGAGGGGTCATGGATTTGCCTCAAGGGGATGGGTGTAACGGTGACTATGGCGATGTTCTGTGATCAGATCATGGCAGCCAAAGGCCGTTTTGTCATCCTCGATATCGGAATTAACACGGCAATAGCACTATTGAGGAAAGCGGGCATGAGCCCTATACTGCTCGCTTGGCTTTCTCAGTTTCTGAACCAACGTTTTCATTGGTAGCGGAATGGGTCAAGCGTTTGGATTTGCTTGACAGGCATTTCGATCTGCTTGAATCGAACTCGCATGCGTTGAAACTGTTGACCTCCACGCGAGATGAGAGAAAGCCTACTCGTTTCCCTACGTTAAAATACTTGAAACTCTGACCGCCAGTTTTTTGCCGGCATGAAGCTATGAAAAGCGAACGAAAACCGATACAAGAATCGAATCTGCTCGCCGACCAGATCGAAGAGCTGGCGATCCAACTGAAAAAAGCGTTTCCTGCGATTGTGGCCGTTACCGCGGTCGTCGTGGTCGCTCTCTTCGGCTACGGTTTTTACACCACTATCAAGGAAACGGAGTCTGCAAAGGGTTGGACAGCACTCTATTTTTCCGATACGGACACCGCTCAGCTCTCAGCCATCTCCAGCGATTTCGATGGAACGACCGCGGGACTCTGGGCCAAGCAAACGTCAGCCGATGCGAAAATGGCCAAAGCATTGGATAATGTCTATCTAGATCGTGACTTGGCTGAAAAATTCTACAATGACGCCAAAGAAGATTATAAAATGGTCGCGGAAAAAAGTAGCGATCCCTTTCTCGTCGGACGAGCTCATTTTGGAATGGCCCAGGCTTGCGAAGGACTCGGGGACGTTGCTCAATCGCTCTCGTTCTACCGCAAAGTCATCACCAACAAAGCGATGGGGGACGAACTGATCGCTGACACCACCAAACGCGTTGCTTGGCTGGAAAGCAAAGCCGGCGAAGAGTTCTACGCTTGGTACAAAACCAGCCGCGCTTCGGCGCCGATTCTAAATTCCAATCCGGCAACGAAACCTCCTTTGCCCGATGCACCAAATTTTACTCTTCCAAACACCAACACCCTTCCCAATAGCAACACACCCGCGACCGATGCGGGACCAGCGACACCCGCAACGGATGCGGGCCCAGCGATACCGACATCCAATTCCGAAACATCCGTGCCTCCTGGGACTTCCCCCACGCCGCCAAATGCGGATTTGGAAAAAGGGAACGAAACCCCTAGTGCTCAAGCAGAAAAGAAGCCTTAATCGCAACTTACAGCTCTTCTGCGTTACCGATTCAAGAAAAGATATAGGTTAATGGCAAACGCAGATTCGATTGATGACCTCCCGCTGGACGAAACCGAAGCGCTCCCAGCTCCGTTGGACTTGGATTCCAGCCATCCCAGCGAGGATCTTCGTAACGTGGAATTCATCGTTACCGAAGAGCACTCGGGCAAGCGGGTTGACTTGGTATTGGCCTTGCTCCTCGATAACTACAGCCGGGTCTTCCTACGCCGTATCGTGATGGAGGACAAGGTTTGCGTGAACGGCAAACCGGTCAAACCGGCCTTCAAGGTATTTGCGGGACATGTCGTCACTGTCAACCTGCTGCCACCGCCACCCAAAGATGGTCCGATTCCAGAGAACATTCCGCTGGATGTTCTGTTTGAAGACGACTGCTTTGTGATCATCAACAAATTCGCAGGCATGGTTGTGCATCCTGCCAAAGGGCATTGGTCGGGGACGTTGACCGCCGCGCTCGCCTATCACTTTCAGCAGCTAAGCGATGCAGGCGGATTGACCCGACCGGGTATCGTGCATCGCCTCGACCGCGATACGAGCGGCGTCATCGTCATCGCGAAAACAAACGAAGTGCACTTCAAACTCTGCGCTCAATTCGAATCGCGCGAAGTCAACAAAACCTACTTGGCAATTGTCGCCGGGTCCCTTGATCGCGATCGCGACAGGATCATCCAGCCGATCGGAAATCACCCCTACCAACGCGATAAGATGGCGATCCGGGCAGGCCATCATTCCAGCCGCGACGCCGAAACCTATTTCGAAGTTGTGAAGCGATTCCCCGGTTACGCATTCTTAAAGGTCCAGCCGAAAACCGGTCGCACCCATCAGATCCGATTGCATTTGGCCCACATCGGTTGCCCTGTCCTCTGCGACAGGCTCTATGGCGGGCATGCATCCATCATGCGCGCTCAATTGCAACGCAGGCAAGTCCGAGGCCTGCCCCCTTTGGAAAGCGATTCGGAAATCGTTTTGGATCGACAAGCCCTCCACGCCGCAAAACTGGAATTCGACCATCCCAAGACCGGAGAACGCATGAGTTTCGAAGCCCCTCTTCCTGCCGATATGCAGCGAGCGCTGGATACCTTAGCGGCAGGCTGAAACATACGAGCCGTAGGTTGGGACCATCGTCCCGAACTAAAAAACGGACGGGACAAAGGCAAACGGACGGGACAAAGGTCCCATCCTACGGTAGTAATGATCCCGCCGCTCGCCTAACGGGATTGCGGACGTGATGGCATCATTATTCACGATTATCAATCATTGATCTTCTGCTATGATGATGGGGTTAGTAGAGGATCCCTACTTGCAGCATTGGTGCTGTTTTTTTGAAATGTGCTTACCGCGGATCAACGTAAAATAAAAGAAAGTGATAAATAACCATGTCGAAACCTTTTCGTCGATGGTCGCTGGGTTTGGCGACTCTAGGAATGTTTGTTGCGGGTGGCGCGGCTTCAATCGCTCAAGACCTGACCATTGGCTCTAAAGCACCAAAGCTGGACATTGAACACTGGGTGAGCAACGGCAATGGCAAATTCAAGCCGGTAAAGGAGTTCGAAACGGGTAAAGTCTATGTCGTTGAGTTCTGGGCGACTTGGTGTGGACCGTGCATTATGAGTATGCCTCACTTGGCAGAAACGCAAAAGAAGTATGCCGACAAAGGGGTCCAACTCATCAGCGTGAGCGACGAAGATCTGGAGACGGTCGAAGGATTTTTGAAGAAGCAGGTCAAGGGTTCAGACGACAAAGAAAACACCTATGCCAAGTTGACCAGCGCCTACTGCTTGACCACCGACCCGGACAAATCCGTCAACGGCGACTACATGGAAGCCGCCGGACAGAATGGGATCCCCACCTGCTTCATCGTCGGCAAATCATCCCAAATCGAATGGATCGGACATCCGATGGAAATGGATGCTCCCCTCGGAAAGGTGGTCGAAGGCACTTGGGATCGCGAGGCGTACTTAAAGGATTTCAAAAGGGAACAGCAACTTGGGATCGTCATGGGCAAGCTGAATCGCCCCATGCAAAAGGGAGATACCAAGGGGGCTCTTAAGATTTTGGCGAAAGCAAAAGAAGACGCCGCCGGCGATGAAATCATGATCGGCAAGATCGAAGATGTCGAAGTTCGCGTAAGTGTCTATGCGGCGATGAAAAAAATCGAGGCCGGAGAATCCGACGAAGCGCTCTCGGACATAGAATCCCTTTCCAAAACAGCCAAGCCAAGTCAAAAGTTGCAACTGGAGATCGCCAAAAGCAAGGCGCTGATTTCCATTGTGGCGGACTCCGGTAAAAAAGCAGACGAAGCTGCCAAAGCGGTTGCGAATGTCGCGGCCAACAAGGATGCTGACGCAGCCAGCCTCAACGAACTTGCTTGGACTATTTACGAAGCGGCCAGCGAAGATAAAAAATTCTCGAAAACGCTTATCGATGCGGCATCGGCAGCGGCTGAAATTGCGGTGACCAAAGAGCCAACCAATGGCCCGATCCTCGATACGCTCGCTCACTTGCTTTATCTTCAAGGAAAACTCGATCGCGCCATCGAACTGCAAACCAAAGCGATCAAAAACTCGCCCGCGGAAATGAAAGAAGACATGCAGGATTTCTTGGACGATATGAAAAAAGAAAAAGCAGGCAAGTAGGGAAGCTCAATCCAAGGCGAGCGGTGGGATCAATTCTACGTAGGATGGGACCTTTGTCCCGTCCGTTTGTTTGTTAAGGGAACGCCCCGGGACCGGGGTCCCGACGACTACAGACGAATGTCCATGATCGAAAAATCATCGTCCAACACATCGCCACCCTTTAGCATTCGCACGTGGCGAATCAGTCGGTCCATGGTATTCGACTCTGCATCGTCCGGCTGCGACATGAATTGAACGAACTCGCGAAACGTCCAAGTGTCCCCATTCTGTTTGTGGATCTCGAACGCACCGTCGCTATAAATGAATATTCGCGAGTTGTCGGGGACGATGATTTCCTTCTGTTCAAAGTCATCCCATTCAAACATTCCCACGCCTGGATTCAACGACTCCAATTCGATCGGTGCGATCTGACCCGGCTTGAACAACAACGCAGATGGATGTCCCCCTGCACACCATGACAGTCTCCGCGTTTTTGGCTCAAAGACTCCATACCACATCGTGAAGGTGCGGCCGTCCTGTTCCTCCATTTTGAAAGTGTTGTTCAACGTCGTTAAGACTTGGCTCGGGACGGCGAAGTCCGTGTTGGGCAGCGACCTCGCTCGCAACACATTCGAGACCGCAACGCCGAGCAACGCAGATGCCAAGCCGTGCCCCGTAACATCCAAAAGGAAAATGGCAAATCGATCTGGATCCAGCGCAAAGTAACCCAACGAGTCTCCACCCAACTCTGCGCTCGGCAAGAAACGCCAATCGATTTGCATCGGCTCCTGGATCGGAGGCGGAATCAGCGACGCCACATACTTCGCTCCCGTTTGCATTTCATAGGCCATCCGTTGTTCGCTCGCCGATAGCTTTGCAAACATCTCGTTTCGCTCGAGCAACGTGATATAGGCTTGAGAGTGATAGCGAATACGCGCGATCAGTTCCAGCCGGTCAGGCAGCTTGACCAAGTAGTCGTTGGCACCCATCCCGAACGCCTCTGCTTTTGTCCTGGCCTCTTCGGTCGACGAAAGAACAACCAGCGGAGTATTCTTGGTTGCCGAATGCGCACGAAAGAATTTTAGAAGAGTCAGGCCATCTACCTCCGGCATGACGAGATCCTGCAGTATCACCGTAGGCTTGAGCCTATCCGCCATTTCAATCGATTCGAATGGATTCTGACAAAAGTGCAGCTCGATATCGGATTGATCTGCGAGCATCCGTTTGATCGCTTCACCCACAATCGCTTGATCGTCCACCAATAATACGACGATGCCGCGATCTCTGGGTTCCTTCTCTGCAATTGTTGGCGAACTGCCCATATCGAACTTCCCACTTCCCAAAACTGAGGGAGAAACCGCACCGTTGATCGCGATCGATTCCCTCCATCCATCGCAAGAACCATCCAACGGGGCGCTAGAAAGGTAGAACGACTTCTAGTTTGCTTGGTTACATGTTGAAACACCGGAGTTCCAGTCTAGACTAAGCATGGAGGTTTTCCATTCGAAAAAGAGGAATCAGGCGTGCCCTACGACCCCGACGAAATGATGCTCGAACTGTTCCGAGCCGAGGTCGAATCTCATTCGGATTCGCTCACTCATTCGCTCCTGAAGCTAGAGCAAGAGCCAGAAGCGACCGCGTTGCTCGATGGAATGATGCGAGCAGCGCATTCCATTAAAGGCGCCGCACGGATCGTTCGAGTGAGCCCGGCCGTCGAAGTGTCCCACGTCATGGAAGATTGCTTCGTAGCGGCCCAGCGAGGCGAACTCTCGCTTCAACCTAGCGGAATCGATGTCTTGCTCAAGGCTGTCGACCTCTTGGTGCAGATCTCGCAAGCTTCGAAAGACGCCCAAGTCCAATGGGCTTCCTTTGAGCCCATGGTTCGATCGAGCGTCGAACAATTGCAATGCGTTCTCCAAAACAAGCTCCTTCCAAAGCCCCCTGCATCTCAGCCATCTCAGCCAACTCAGCCAACGATTGAACAAACAAAATTGCCCCTTGCTCCAGCGGTCGTCCCAACAAGCGGCGAAGATACCGTTGCTGCTGTTGCTGCTGTTGCTACTGTT
>JANODW010000480.1:0-1628 GCA_031412875.1 Pirellula sp.
TTAGTAACCAAGGCTCGATCAAAAAAGAAGTCCTTGGCCTGAGCTGGTTTCATGGTGATCATAGAAATGACCTCACAGTGACCGAAATGATCGACGTGAACTGTTTGTTGTCTCGCAGTAGTTGCTGGTCGAAGATCGGTGCAATCTTGGCTTCTAGGATGCATGACTGGCGGTCGAGTTCTGCTCCATCGAGCATCAAGGCCATGGCATCGACTAAGGAGACATACGGATCAATGCCAGCGATGGTCGGTTCAACCCTAGTTAAGACACCTATTTGAATGACGGAGTTCTGTTGATTGACGGATCTTGACAGGTTGCTCCGTTCGACCTCGACCGGTACCACGCATACTTTGAGCCCTTCCTCCAACTCCGGCAATGTGAAGCGAGGCTGAAAGTAGCGCACCGCTTCAAATGGCAACGACAGGTCGCCATTTCTTGAGGCGGTGTTGAGGAGTTCGACAATCCGGTCACAGTGGTTTAGTATCAACGGGAACGTCATGTCAGGTCCTCATAATCGGCGTTCGTCTGGTCAGGAACCGTGCACGTGCGATCGTGCAACGTTTTGCCGCTTACCAAATCGATCAGCCGGAATCGATACTGGCCAACCCCCGCGCTACTGGACCAAGGGAGATCGACTTGCAATAATCCGTTTTCATCTGTTGGCCCATCAAAGCTGACATTGAGGAACGCCAGTTCTTGATCTCGGCCGACGGAGCTGGTCGTAATGACCACTCGGACTTGCTGATGGATGGCCCCCTTCGAAGCCTGGATTAGGACTCGGCAAGTATCGGGTGTGCTGGGTGGTTCAAGTGGGGCTGCGAAAAGGTTTCGACTGAGCGTCGCATCTTCGCTCACGGTAAAGGCCGAATTGATAATTTGATTAAAACCGGCGGCGATGACTGTTACTGTGTAACTGCCAGCATCAAGGGCCACGGCTCCACTGCCCACAGTGTTGGTGACAACGTGAGCCACGGTTTGACTTGCTTGTTTGATGGTTACAATGGCTCCCCTAACGGGCAGTCCACTGGATGTGACGACAATATCAATGGCAAACGCTCCAGAACCCGGATCCCATACTCCATTACCGAGGTGAAAATACTCGATCGACTGGGACCAAGAACTGGGTTGGCTGGAACCTGCAAACAGTCGCCACATGGTTGAAAGCGTTTCGTCGAGGCTCGCGGTGTAGTAGCCGGTGTTAGGCGCGGCTTGTTCGACCAATTGCACCCGCTTGGTTGTCCAGTCAGCCAACGAATGCCCCTCGGGGAACGCGTAAAGCGTTTGTCCGGAGGTCCGAGTTGTGCTGACTTGTTTCATGGATAATACGCCGACTATTCAATTGGCCTAAGAAAATGGGGAGAAGAAATCGTTAGGAAATATCCGGAATGGCAAACTGCGCCATGATCTTCTCGATGTCGATTTCGGCGTAATCGGGATGCGTTTTTTTGAGCGTTATCAAGATGGCCGTGCACAATGCACCCACCGATAGCATGACCGACTTCTGGAGCGGAGTTTTTGATCCTAACAAGAGAGACAAGTCGCCATTGAGCACCTGCGTCAGCTCGGCGATTTGCTTGGTTCGGTAACCAAGTTCCGATCCCAATTGCTTGACCATTTCGAGCAATTCG
>JANODW010000481.1:0-4819 GCA_031412875.1 Pirellula sp.
AGTCATGCCGGGATTGCCCGACTCCATTTATGCGATCTGCAATAAAGCTTTGGAGTTCGATCCCGAGAAGCGATATCAGACGCCCAGTGCGATCCTCAGCGATTTGCAAGCCGCCATGCACCAACTCGAAAATCCCGACGAGGAATCGGCGAATCGACGAGGTCCGCTTCACTCTATCCAATCGATCAACGAAGAAGAGGCCAAAGAAGGCAACGGCAAGACGCTGATCGTCGTCGAAAGCAAACCCGAATTGCAAGATATCCTGCGAGAGAAATTGAAGAAGCGCGGATATCGCGTGCTTATCTATGGCGATCCAGAACGCGCCTTGAGTCGCTTTGCGCCCGATGAAACCGCGCCTGCAGATTGTGTGGTTCTGTGCGCTCCCGAACTTGGCAACCTCGCCCTAGAAGCGTTCAATACATTCGGTTCTCAAGAGCACACCAAGCATATCCCGGTGGTAATGTTGGTCGATCCGAAACAGCAACATATCATCCGCGGTGCCAAGACGAATATGAATCACGTTTTGATTCCGATGCCGCTCAAAGTTCGCGAACTGAGGCAAGCGCTCGTCAAACTGACGATGCCAAAAGCAAGCTAGTCGCTCCCGCAGCCCGCTTGTCTAGGCACTCTCTGCTGCACTCTCGTCCTGCTAGGCCCAACAAGTGTGCCGATGGCAATCACCGTGTTTCTATCGTAGCGGCAATTACCGCGTTTCTATCGTAGCGGCTCGACCGCTTCGATCGCCCGCAGCAGGCTGTGCCGCAGAGTGTAAAGCCGAGTCGGCTCGGTGATCTTTTGCCCTTCAAGATCCGTGACATAAAAGACGTCAACCACTTGGTCTAAGTGGGTGCTGACCTTGGCCACCTGCAAATCCAACTGCAGATCAAAGAGCGTTTTGGAGATGTCGTACAGCAATCCAATCCGGTCGTACGCAAAAACGGAGATAATCGTGTTTTGCTCCGAAGTGCTGTTGTCGAATCGAATTTGCGTTGGCTGCACTCTGGCATTGGCCGCGTCGAAGGTGGATTGGGACTTCCAAATTCGCCGAAACACCGGAGGCTTCGCCACCTTGGAATCCACCGACTGCACAATGTGTTTGCAAATCTGTTCAATGCGATACGGCGGCGGTGCCCCTTCAAAGTCTGCATCCTGGACCACAAAACGATCCCACGCGATCCGCTCGGGCTGCGTGTGGATTTCAGCCGACAAGATGCTGAGCCCTTGGCTGGACAAAGCGCCAGCGATCATGTGGAACAAACCGGTCGACTGCTCTTGCCGGACCGCGGTAACGTACTCCGTCGCGTCTTGATTGGGCAAGTAATGTCCCCAGGCCTGCACCGGATTCTCCGCTGTTAGCTGCCGCATCCGCCTCAATTCGTCCATCAAATCTTTCGGTTTGATGGAGAGCAAGTAACCCGCGGGAATCGCTTCGATTTGCGCAGTGCACCAACTATCCTCTCGTTCCTCCGCAGTCCGATGCGCCATGACGGCGGTCCTTTGTGTGGCCACGATATCCATGAAGCGTTGGTCAGGGCTGTCGCTTCGAAATTGCGATTCCGTTGCATCGTATAGTTGCAGGATCAGCCTGAGCTTCCAGTCATTGAGCGCACCAGGGCCGACCGCGTCCAAATCGGCACACGACAACACCATCAGCATTTGCAAACGCTCAATCGAGCCAACTTGCTTGGCAAAATGGACGATCGGATCCTTTTGAGAAAGATCGAATCGAAAGGCAGTGTGGGCCATAAGCAGGTGCTGATGAACCAGGAAGACCAGCAATTCTCGGTCCGCATCGGACAACTTAAAGAGCTGTGCGGTTTCCTCAGCGATAACCCTGCCGACTTCGCTGTGATCCTCTGGGAAGCCCTTGCCGAGATCGTGCAAAAGCAACGCCAAATGCAGGATCATTTTGTTTTGCAAACCGCGATAGACGCGGCCAAGCGCATTGTCCAACTTTGCGAACTCTCCCGCGCATTCCACCGACCGGATGCAGTGCGCGTCGACAGTGTATTTGTGGTATTCGTTGAATTGCAAGAGGCACCGAGCATGGCGCATCGCAGGAACAATCTGTTCGAGCACCCGCAGCTCATGCAGTCTCCGCAGTATCTCGCCAAGCCGTCCGGGCTCTGCGATCAATTGCAAAAACCGCTCGATGGCCTCGCTTCCTACTTGATCGTTTTGACGACGCAACATGGCTTGTCGGATCGTTCGCCACGTCTTGTGCTCGATCCTCCGCATGTAACGATTCGCGACCTGCATGAGTTCAAGCACCTTGGCAGGATCCGATTGCAGTTTTTCGAGTCCGGATCGGGTCGCCCAAATCTCTTTGACTCCAAGTCGAATCCCTTTGCGAATCGGCCAAGCGATGAATCGCGACAAATAGCCTACGACGCTCAATCGCGATCGTGCCATACCGACAAAGTTAGCGGAACTGTATCGGACTTCACTCGTGAATTCAAAATACTGCTGCATGAATTCTTCGACCGGAAGAACCCCTTCTTTGCCTTTGCAATTGGACCAACGCGCGAGCTCAATCTGCTTGGGACGATCAAGCGAATCCTGCGCCCGGCCTGCTAAAAAATGAAGTTGATTGCGTAGACGCAGCAAGTATTGGTAGCCATCGCGTATCGCCTGAAAATCCTCGGGAGCGAGCAAGCCCATCTCTACCAATTGCTCCGGATCCTTTTCGCCAAAACAGACGAATCCAATCCATCGGACGATTTGCACATCGCGCAAACATCCGCGGGAACGTTTCACGTTGGGGTGCAATAGATACACCAACTCACCAAACTTCTGCCTCTCTACAAATCTCTCATTCTCAATGAGCACCGCCAAACGCCGCGACCGTCGCTTGCATCCAATGCGAAACGCATTGAGAAATCCATCAAAGAGAGATTGGCTCCCCGCAATCAAACGCATTTCCACCAACGAAGTCAAAATCGTGGCGTCCGTCCAAGCGATCTGACGGGCTTGAAACGGCGTTCGAATCGAAAAGCCTAGCTGCAAACCTGCGTCGACAATTATTTGCGCAATCGCTCGCGCAAGCGGTGCGATTTGAGACTCGCTCACCCCGCGATACAACAGCATGAGGTCGATGTCGGAGAACGGAGCAAGGTCCCTTCGGCCGTATCCACCCAACCCCACAAACGAGAAACAAGACGGATCCAGCGGTTTTGGCAAACCATCCAAAGCCGTCTGAATCAACGATTGGATCACTTGGTCGACTTGGTCTGCCCAAGCGAAACATACCTGTGGACCCGTTGCTCCCGATTGATGGAGACTTGCCGCCTTGAGACGCGCGTCCACTAACTGCGTGCGCGCTTTGACTACTTGCGGGTGTAAAGATGACAATTGTGTTTAATTGACTTACAGAGCGTCCTGGCCGGTCTCACCGGTTCGGATCCGCACCGCAGTTTGAAGTTCCGAAACGAAAATCTTGCCGTCGCCAATCTGGCCAGTTTGAGCCGTCTTGACAATGGTATCGATGACCGTCTGCAATTCGCCATCGGCACAGACGACCTCAATTTTGACTTTGGGGACGAAATCAACGGCGTATTCTGTTCCGCGATAGATTTCAGTATGCCCCTTTTGACGGCCATAACCACGCACTTCGCTGACGGTCATTCCATGGATGCCTTGTTCTGTAAGTGCATTTTTGACGTCTTCCAACTTAAAATGTCGAACAATGGCTTCTATCTTTTTCATTCCGGACTCCAGGGATGCGTTTTCCAAGCCAATCGGCTTGGGTGACTATCGAATTGCGGGACCGCCTGTGCGTCGCTCGCACATCCCACTCGTATAGTGTAACCAAACCGATTCGAAACCAACAAGGGCAGCCTCTTGTTCGCACACGACTTAGCCAGGATTTCGGACGTCAATCAAGTTCACGCTATCCGAAACCCTGAAATCGGTACTCCTAATAAAGCCAGGCAAAAGGTTAGGTGCCGGTCGTTTGTGTCGGGACCGCAGGTGCCGGAACCGCCGGCACGCTCGCCGCAGGGACCGCCGCCGGAGCGGTGACCACTTCTCCATCAAGCCGCTTGCGAGGCAACTTTTCGTCTCGCATCGCCGCATGGTACACAAAGGAGGCCATGATGATGGAAGCCTGCTTTGCGTCGTCCGCTTGGATCCTCTCATAGACATCCATGCTGGAGTGGTGCGTTCGGGTATCGTATTCGACCGGATCCTGAATGAACTGGAAACCTGGCAATCCGATCCCGTCAAAGGACTGGTGGTCGGTTCCCCCAGTGTTGGAGGAAGTGATCGTTGTCGCACCCATATCCGCAAAAGGGGCTAACCAACTTCGGAAGATTGGCCGAACGAGCTCGTTCCCTTGCAAATAAATGCCTCGGATTTTCCCAGTCCCATTGTCAAGATTGAAATACGAGGAGAACTTCTCATGCTCGGCCTTGAGCTCAAACGTGCTTCTCCCTCCAGGAGCACCAAACCCGCCGCCCCCTTTTCGGCTTCCGAAGTGGTCAGAAACATAGGCCTGCGATCCTAACAACCCTTGCTCTTCTCCGGTCCACAACGCGATGCGAATCGTTCGCCGAGGTGCAGCTCCGACCGCTTTCAAAATTCGGACCGCTTCCATCGCCACCCCGCAGCCAATGGCATTGTCCGTAGCTCCCGTTCCCGCATGCCACGAGTCAAAGTGGCCACCTAACATGACCACCTCGTCCTTGAGGTCCGTGCCAGGTATCTCGGCGATCACATTAAAACTATTCAAATCGCTATCGTGGTACTTGGCCTCGATGTCTATCGACAACTTGGGATGGGCCTCTTTTTGCACCATGCGAACGATACGGTTGTAGTGCTC
>JANODW010000482.1:0-4360 GCA_031412875.1 Pirellula sp.
CCAGCAACATCCGTCGGAAAGTTGAACCATCGCCGATCGACGATTACCCCACGCGTGAGACCGACCATCATTGCGCTCGCCGCATTGGCTTCCAAAGTCCGTTCAACGTCCCATTCCGCATCGAGTTCCGCAAGCCGCTCGTCAATTTCCGCACGGCTTGCGTTTTTGTAACGCGCAATGCTCGCAACGGTGGCTCGTCTGATTGATTCGTTCGCAAAATCACTGCTCTGCGACGGAACACGGTTTATTGTTGTTGGTAACATTCTTATTCCTTTATCCGTTAAAGATCGAGATGACTGACACATGCTTTGGCTCAAGAAAGCAAAAGGCATGCCAAGCTCATGAAACTAAAAACACCGGTTACCAAAGCCCAAAAGCTTGTTAACCGGTGAATGCATGTCAAAAATGGTTGCGTGGCATTTTGTGCCAGCAAGCGAACTACTGCTAATTAAAGCTTAGGAGCTGTCAAAGCACCCGAATCATTCGTCGATCGGTTCAAATCAAGGTTGCCATTCAAGTTGGATTGAACTCCAGACGCATCGCGTCCCGAATTAGTTGGATTCTGCCTATCGCCGTCCAAACGGTTCAACGAAGGGCTGCTTGGGACGTTGTTCCTAAGCGAGTCCAAGTTATTTCGTGTCGCATCTGGTGATCGGCCAGAATTGTCCAACTGCCCGTTGATGCGAGAACCGGTCGAATTGCTTCCAGCACCAGACGCATCTGTTCCCGAGCTAAAAGTGCTAGAACCTGAATTCAAGCTGTTGGAGCTATTTACGTTCCCTTGCGTAGACCGCGAACTGCCTTCGGAAGAGAACGCTTGACCGCTCTGGCCATTCATGCGTTGTTGGTTACTTTGGAGATTTTGGCCATTCATGCGATTGGTATTATCGTAGCTACCATAACCAGATCGATATTGATTTTGAGTTCCGGCATTTCCCTGTGTGGAATTGGAATTGTCAAAAAACACTTGGTAGCCATCGACGCAAATGAACTCACGTCCGGATGCATCGACTCGGAGCATGTAAACGCGACCGGAGCCTTGAGCAGGCCATGCTTGCTGCATGCCGTTACCTTGTTGATAAGATCCCGACTGAGACATTTGCCGGTCGGTTCCAAGATTACCACCTTGCATCGAACCTTGCATCGAACCTTGACTCCATGCCTGGCCTTGGCGCTGTACCCCTTGCTGACCATTCATGCTATTGGTGCTATTGAATTGATTGGAATTTCCATTCTGGCTGTTGAAGCCTTGCTGAACGCCGCCGGTGCGAGACTGGCCGTTCAGTGCCGACTGGCCCTGAGATTGAGTCGACAAATTGGAGTTGAGAGAATTATTTTGCGTGCCCGAGTTGGTCCTGAGATCGGCGTTGCCTTGGAGACCGGTAGATCCAGTCAGGCCTGTGTTTCCACCTACACCTGCGGCACCTGAGACGCCAGTATTGCCTGAGACGCCAGTGTTACCTGAAACGCCAGTGTTACCTGAAACGCCAGTATTGCCTGTGACGCCGGTCGCGTTATCGAGCTGGCCATTTGCGTTGAGGCTAGAGCGTGCCGCACCGTCTGCATTGAGACCGGTACCGGACCGTGGTGTATCGGTATTGTTCAATCGATCTTGTGTGTTTTGAATTCCGCGATCAACAGTGCTCTGGGCTTGGTTGAGTGCACCTTGCACGGCACCGCCCACAGTATCTGAAGTTTGAGCAAAGAGGGTGGGGCCGAAGCAAGCTAGCGCAGCTGCGATGAAATGACGACGCATCATGTTTCTCCAAAGGGGTTCTAAATGTAACGTACTTTGTCCCAGCGTCATAAATTGCGATGGCGACGACTAACGCAACTGAATAGCACATGATGTGCCGTTAATAGGAAAACATGTCGATTCGTACTGCAGAAAAATAACAATGACAATAGATATCGACTTATGGGTTCTCGGATAGGTAAACGATCCACCAACGTGATCGATCAGGGAACAACCCGAGGCTGCTCGCTAAAGTTTTATGGGGGGCTGCTGTGCGGGGGTGGGTTCGGGAACGCTTGGAGGGGGATCCTTCAAAGGCGCAGGGACATTGGGAGGGTCGCCAAGGTCTGGCAACGGATTTGGCTGTCCGGGAAAGGGAATTTCTGGTTCGCGTCGCGACGGATCGAAATCAGGCTTTCCAGGCTCGGGTGGGTTTGGCTGCAACGGGTCCTGAAACATCACGATCATTTCTCCAGACAACGGTTCAAAGGAAGTGGGTATATTCAACTGGCGTCGCCCCAAAGGAGCGAGGCAATATTTCGCTGACTGTGAAGCGAACAAGGAATTAAGACGCTCTGGTTTGGCCACCTAAGACCGTGAGTACTTCACCGGAGATGTAACTCGAGTCGGCATTGGACGCAAAGAAGACGAATGCTGGGGCCACTTCCTCAGGTTGCCCAGGTCGCTGCATAGGTGTTTTCGCACCGTGCTTTGCAACGTCCTCGGCCGGTTTCGAGACGGGTTGAAGCACCGTCCAAATGGGCCCGGGAGAAACGCAGTTAACGCGAATTTGCCGATCAGCAAGATTGAGAGCCAAGGATTTAGTGAATGCGTGGATCGCGCCTTTGGTTGATGCATAATCGATCAGAGTTTTGTTCCCCTCCAAGCCCGTAATCGAACCGCAATTAATGATTACGGATCCTTCCTTCATCACGTTCAGCGCTGCTTTCGCCATATAGAAATAGCCGAAAATATTGGTGCGAAATGTGACGTCCCAATCTTCGTCGGAAATTTCTTCAAGCGTGTCGCGGGTTTGCTGGTAGGCCGCATTGTTGACGAGGATGTCCAACTTTCCAAACATTTCGACCGTCGCTTTGACAACGGACTTGCAAATCTCCGGTTGCTTCACATCGCCCGGCAATAGAAGAGCTCGACGTCCCTCGGCCTGAATTGCGGCGGCGGTCTCTTCGGCGTCCGACTGTTCTGCGGGCAAGTACACGATAGCCACATCGGCTCCTTCGCGAGCGAACAAAACGCTAACCGCTCGCCCGATGCCGGAATCGCCGCCCGTGACGATCGCTACTTGATTTAACAATTTTTCAGACCCTCGGTAGTTGGGCGCTTGATAGAGCGGCCGCGGGTGCATCTTAGATTCCAGACCTGGTTTGTTTTGCGTCTGGGGGGGCATTAAGCCCGATTCTTGACCTTCTTTAACGGACATTTTTCATCACCATGAATTGCCTTGCTCGGCATGTTGTAGTTGCTAATTCGGTAAACGCTTTCCGCAACTCCGCTGCTCCTGGCGGCAGGACATTGCGACACCCGCCGCTGATAGCTAAAGAGTGTTCGAAAGCACGAACCATTTCTGGTTAGCAACTATCGTGCCGGACAATGATCACCGACCGTACGAAACATCCTGTGCTGAAACGACAAAGCGTTCGTTGCGGTAACAAAATGGACGACGGTGCATTGACTGCCTGGCAGATTCGTACGATGAGCGAAGCCTTAAGTGAAAAGCTGCCCATCTATCCGTCAGGAACTGTCGACGAAGAATTCTTGTCGCCAGTCGCAAAGTTAAGCCACTTCGACACTGGACCTCAACTCGCATTGGAGTTATTGAGAAAGAACGGTATTCACTTGATCGTTGCACATCATCTGCCAAAGACATACCCAGATGGTGCCGCCATGCGATTGGCTGAAAACGGCCGCTTGATGGCGATGACTCTTCGTTATGACGCTACTTCTTCTCAGCAGGCTTTTCCGAAGGGGTGTCCACCGGCTTCAAGACTGCATTGAGCAAAATATTCTCTTTATCGGCGTGGGCATAAATCACTGCAATGAACTGTCCTTTGGCGAGATCGGTTCCTTCAACTTTCCTCTGAGTCATCACCGTTTTCCCCGACCGAACTTGCGGCGCAAACAATGCGAAGTTGCTGGTACCAGTGATCTTGAGCTCAAGCGATTTCTTTGGCTTTTCTGTCAATGTGATGATCACCGACTCCTTGTCGAATTTCTCCACAGTACCAATAGCCGTATCGACGTCAGTCGAACTCCCGTGGGCGACCGAACCCACCAAAAGAAAGAGTATGGCAAAGATCGAAAAGAGTTTTTTGGACATTGGATCATCCCATCGCAAGATTAAAGGTGTCACAACCAACAAACAGCACCCCCTAAACGTGAAGCGCCATGCCATTCCCTCGCTCGAGCATCGAGTTGATATTTTGGCCAGTACGGTCAGTCATAGTGCTTTTGACGGTTGCGAGAAAGGTACATTTCCCAAGCTAAATTATATCGATCCATCTCATCTTTGCCTCTAATTTTGCATGGCTATTTTCACCCATTTCAGTCAGTACTCGCCTCCGAGGTCGCGTTTGCCGCAAGCGACTCCGTTCGCTCTCGATCTGT
>JANODW010000483.1:0-2375 GCA_031412875.1 Pirellula sp.
TTTGCCGATTCGCTTCCGGCGAAATTTTGGCAAAGCAGCGGCCCTCTCGGCCGGCTTCGCAATCGCCAAGGGGGATTCGATTGTTACCATGGACGCGGACTTGCAAGACGATCCGAAGGAACTCGTTCGCTTGATGGAAAAATTGGATTCCGGATTTGAAGTGGTTAGCGGTTGGAAGCAAACTCGCTACGACCCTTGGCACAAACGTTGGCCTTCGTTGGTGTTCAATGGCATTCTCCGCAGGTTTTCAGGTCTGCGGCTTCATGATTTTAATTGTGGCCTTAAGGCCTACCGCCGCGAGGTGCTCAATGAGATCACTTTGTATGGAGAGATGCATCGGTTTATTCCCGTGTTGGCGGCTGCTCGCGGTTTTCGCGTCGCTGAGATTTCTGTGCAACATCATCCTCGGATGCACGGGGTTTCCAAGTACGGACTGTCCCGAATACTAAAAGGATTTCTAGACCTCTTCACGGTCGTCTTCATCACCCGATTCCGTTACCGACCGCAGCACTTGTTAGGAGGCATCGGACTGGGCGCTTGTTCGATCGCGGCATTGATCTTGGTCGGACTGATGGCCATTTGGGTGATCAGCCGGTTAGGATTGGGGATGCTTCCGATCAACTTGCACGAACGTCCGGTGTTCTACTTGTCCATTGTCCTTTTCCTGCTGGGAACTCAAATGATGGGAGTCGGCCTGCTTGCGGAGCTATTGGTCGCCAATGCTGGGGGCCGAACGGTTTCCTATTCGATTTCCAAGACGACGCAGGCCGCTTCCTTGACGCCCCAACCTGCGTCCTCACCATTAGCCATTCAGGCGGACCTACTATCGTGACCGATTCCACACGAGAGAATGACGAGGGAAATTGGAAATTCAAGGACGTGGCTTGGTTGCTCATCGGAATCGCTTGTGCCATCCAAGCCGCACGCATTTTCGGGATCGCAGCCGTTCATGGTGAGCTTCCCTTTTTGAGCGCGAACGACCGGTCGCGGTGGTGTGCCATTGCGGCTTTGACCGAGGATGGCAAATGGGAGATCGATCGAATCACCGAGCTGCTCGATAGCAAAGGCAAGTCCAAAATATGGAACTCCATCGATATCGTCCGGCATCGTGGCTCCGATGGCAAAGAGCACTTTTATTCGAGCAAGCCTCCTTTGCTAACGGCGATGTATGCGTTGGTGTGCAAGCCCGTGACGTGGATCTTTGGAAAGAAGCTGACAGAAGAGCCCTTCTTGATCGGCCGGACGGTCATGCTGTTGGTCAATTTGCTACCGCTGGCTGCGTGGTGGATATGGCTCGCATTTTGGCTGGAACGCAATGTCGCGAGCCAATGGTCCCGGTTGATTTTGCTCAACATGGCATTGTGGGGTACGTTCCTTACCACGTTTGCCGCCACTCTCAACAATCACTTGCATGGGGCTATGTTTTTTTCGATTAGTCTCGGGGTTGTATGGCAGATCATCCATGCGTATCAACTCGGTCAGAGCAAATCCTGGTTGACTTGGATTGCATGCGGGGTTGTGTCCGCTCTGGTCGTTGCGTGCGAGTTGCCAGCACTGGCTTGGGCTGCTGCGGCGGGCGTTATCCTGATCGCGGTGGATTGGCGAAAGTTTTTGGTGGGATACGGCGGTGGGGCAGCGGCGGTCGCCATTGTTTTCTTGGCCACCAATTATTGGGCGCATCACGATCTGCGACCTCCCTATGCCCATCGCGGAGTCGGAGCGTTGATCGATGTGATACCCAAGCAAACCGAAGGTGACACGGCGCCTGAAATTGCGGCGGTGATCGCGAAAGCAAATCAACATGGATATGCATTCACGGACAAATCCACCATCATTCCGGCGCGGCTGGAAAATGTCCTCCAATTCATTGACGAAGGAGCTGGACAACGGGTCGCTATCGTTGCAAAGAAAGATCAATGGTCGCTCTATCATTGGGACGATTGGTATGACTTCCCCAAGTCCTATTGGCTCCCTGGCAACAAAAAGGGAGTGGACCGAGGTGAGCCCAATCGGCTGCTGTACGGGTTGCATTTCTTGATCGGTCACCATGGCATTTTTTCGCTGACCCCATTTTGGCTGCTTGGGATTGCAGGTGCGTTCATGTGGACGAAGCAATCAACGCAATCTGAGGCGGGATGGAAACGCCTTTTGATTTCGCAATCGGGGGTTGCGCTCGCTTTGTGCGCGGTCTCGCTCGCATGTTTTGTCTTTTATGCAACACGAGTCATCGAGGACAGGAATTACGGAGGGGTAAGCAGTGGGTTCCGATGGGTCTTCTGGCTTGCTCCCGGCTGGCTATGGTTGTGTGTGCCGGCGACGGAGCGAGCAAGCCGTTCGACGGGGCTTCGCAAATTGACTGCAGTGCTTTTGTTGAT
>JANODW010000484.1:0-10012 GCA_031412875.1 Pirellula sp.
TCGCGAGGAGCATTGGCAAGGTACTTGGTATTGAGCCTTACGATTCCATACTGAACAACGGTGCCTGAACGATGGGTTCGCAATAAAATTTCGCGTCGATAGAGTCCATCGACCACATCCGACCGGAGCACTTCTACATCGACCTTATCTGCATGATGTGCTTCGACAGTGACCGTCATATGTTTACGGTGGTCGAGCAGATCGCGATAGACTGCGGGAATGGTTTCGTGATCCGCGTTTTCAAACTGTCCGAGCGCGCTGGGATCGTTGTAATAGATTTCGATCAGTTCGCTTGCGGAGATACAACGACCGTCGCAAGGTCCGATGGAGGATTCGTCAAAAGGGGTCTGCATCGAATGGAATGGAGCTTAGGAATGGGCGGCTTCGGCGGCGGAGCCGACGAGTGCGGCTGGTGGTTTCATTGCAATGCTATGCGTGACTACCACCGGTTCGGGTGCTTGAACTCCCTTGATGTCTGCCTCGCTGAGTACGGTATCGACCAAGTAATGGAAGAGACGCTTCAAAGGTTCAGGTTCAATCGCGACCGCGATTTCAATGGCCCTTTCCCGATGGCGGTCGATGAGCTTTTCAGCTTGTTCAAAGACGCGCGCCTTGGTGTAAAGCTCACGGCATATGGCCACTCGAGCAAAATCGGTCAAGCCGGAATCGTTGCCCATGGCAGCGAGCAAACGATCCGCTTCTTCTGCGGAAAGAGATTGGAGCGCCAACGCCAGCAAAACGGTCGGGCGTCCTCCCAAAATGTCGCCGGCAGCCGACATTTTGTTGTGGTCATCTCCTTGCCAATCCTGCAAGTCATTGATGATTTGGAAGGCTACTCCCATGTTGCGAGCGAACTGTTTGATCGGTTCGGCATATTGTGTCGCTTCGCCAGCCAACCGGACGCCCGTATAGAGTGCGGCTTCAAATGCCGGCGAGGTCTTCAGAGCGTAAATCTTGAGCGCATCCAAGGGCGTCAATCGTTTATTGGTTCCGTCCCTCCACAACAATTCGGCTCCCTGCCCTTCGGCCAAACGCATATGGGCCGAGGACAAACAGTTGAGGATCTCGGCGGCTGCCACCGCACCGATCGATTCAATTTCGCGACCGATGAGACGGTACCCCATCCCGATCATGTAATCGCCTACGTTGATCGCGGTCGACAAGCCGAATTGTTGGTGCATGGCGGGAACGCCGTAACGAAATGCATCTCCATCCTCGATGTCATCATGAACCAACGACGCCTTGTGGAAGCACTCGATGCTCAATGCAGCGCTCTGCACCCCGCGTGAAAAGCCCGCAACCACGGCATCGCCATTCTTTCCCGTCGCCTTTCCACCCATCATCGCATCGTAAGCTGCCAGCGTGATAAACGGACGCGAGTACTTGCCACCTCGCGCTAAGAAATTCGTCGATAAAGCCTCTGTTGCGGCGATCGGGTCGACCCCTTGGAGAGGCGCTTCCGCTTCGATATCAATTTGCACTTGGCTGCGTTGACGTCCAACCAACGTGTCCAAGCGAGGCTGCGAAAAGAGGTCGCTGGCTCCACGCATCAAATGAACATAGGAACGGGTCTTTTGTTCGGATACCGGCTGCTGGACCATGATCATGTCCCGCACCCACGCTTCGTCAACACTCGTGTTGCGGCAGTCGCTGGACAACAATGGCACGGCCATGCACGGGATTCCCGCCAACAGAATTTTGTCGATCGCTTTCTCCAACACATTCAGGCAAGCAACTCCGACAATCGAATCGACATACCCGCTGACGATGATTTTCAAAACCACAGGCGACCCTTCGGCAACGAGCACTTTGTAGCCCATTTCCTCCGCTTTGGTCCGGAAGTCGGCGATGCTGCATGCGCCACACTTCTTGCAGTCCATTCCGAATTCGTCGTAGTCGGCCGGGCATCCCTCGGCGTGTTTCAAACAATGCGGTAGCAGAAAGAGCCGTCGACTCGGTGGAGTCGCTGCGACGGCGTCGCGAAAGAACTCGGTGCTGATCATCACCATAATCCAGCCTACGTATCCCTCAGCCATACCGAGCTCATCCAAAGTACGGCGCGCGATCAGTTCGAGCTCGTCTTTGGTCGGGGCCATTTCCTTGTTCATCCGCGCGGCCACTTCTCGGCATTTGTCTCGCAGTTTCTCGCGCAGTTGCGGAGTTTCAGGCACAAGTTTGAGGTGACTGGTTTTGCGCCGTGCTTTCTTTTCTGATTTCTCAGCGGTGCTGGGGGTCTGGGTCTCAGGCATCGAAGCAGGTGTGGTTAACGTTGACAAAACTCAAGTCCTTTTCTCAGGGCACCCAGTGAAAACACCAGTGGATACATTTTTTCGTAATACCAGAGCCGAGCGAAATAAAATCCGATCGGCTGACTGACGTGGTGGTGCTCTTGCTCTATTGCCTGACACAACCAATTCACCCCCCGCATTATAGGGTCGGCGTGGTCCTTTGTGCCACCACCTCCGAGGATTCCTTCTAATGCAACGCTGGTTTCCTCGATTGTACTAGAGGAACAACCCAATGGTCGATCAGAATTGGGATACAAGCAACTTTTGCCGCCGCCCCACCCCCCGTCCTCGTTTTGGCACGTTAGCAAGTACCATAACCCGCGTTGATACGAAGGTTTATCGGTGCTTCCGCACTGGCTATAACACAACAAAACCCGCCCGGTTCCGTAAATCGGGTTGTCTTCTTCCGTGCGATCTTGATTTCCAAACCATAACGGCAACCAACTGCCATCGGATCGCTGCTGCTTTTCAAGGTAGCTCCAGCCTCGCGCGATGGCTCGATCAACCCCTCGAATTCCTGCGCTCACCTCCGGATGATCCTTCCAACATGTCAACGCTCGTATCGCGTGGGCTGTCAAATCGCTCCCGCTCCTATCGAACGGCAATGTCCCCCAACCACGGCAAAAAGTGGGCCATCCTCCATCCCGATTCTGCAAGCGCACCAACCATTTGCAACCGGACCTGGCGGACTCCGAAACCCTTCGCTCCCGCACGTCATGCAGCGACGATCGATCGTTTGCCTGTGCATCGGACCGAGCCATTTTATTTTTTCGCCAACTGTCCAACGCCAAAAGCGCCGCCGGCGTGTCATCGGAATCAGGTACCGCTCCACTCAGATTGGTCCAACCCCAGCCGCCCGGCTCCGCTCCGGTAAATGCATGTCGCGTTCGGTGCTGGCAGGAAAGCAGCCAATCGATCGTGCGATCCCAATCGAGCCCAGCCGTCGATGGATCTGCGACTTCGCTATCCCCTGATACCCCCGATTGTCCCGATGCCTGGCCCTTTTCAAAAAAATGGGCGGCTGCCAATGAAGTTACCCAAGTTGCTAAATTCGTATCGATGGGCCAACTGCCATCTTCCAAAACGGAATCGACAATGAACCTCCGCGACTCGATTGCAACTCGCGATCCTCCCTGCCCAATCGAAGCCAAGCTCATTAAGACAAAACTCGTCAACGGGACCGCTTCGAGAAACCCACCACTGGTCGGTTGCATGCGAGTCAGCACTCGCAATGTCGGCCCTCTCGCAACCGACCTCAGTTTATTGAGCAACGGATTTTTAGGTGGACGATGGAAATGCTGCGCTTGCCCAATGGCTACCAGCGCCGGTATCGCATAGCTGACCACCGGTAGCTGAACGAAACGATACCAAGACTGCGGTAGCGCTGCCGCTTCAAATGGCAACGTCGGTATCTTGCCCCAGTCGATGATCCCTGCCAACGCGCAGTTGGTCATAATGGGTACCACAAACGTTTTGTCCTTGCCATAACGCTGACGCAGACCTTCCCAACTGCCATTTCTCTCGACGTAGCTCCATCCTCGCGAGATCTGGTCGGAGTACCGCCCGTTGTGACCCGCCAATTGCCACGCAGCCAAAACAAGCAACGTGGTCGCAATGTTGGAAAGTGATCGGTCGGTATCGCCAAAGCCACCGTCGGCATTCTGAGCCCGCGATAACCAATCCGAACCCCGCTCAATCAAACGATCCCATATCGCGGGCGATTCCGTTTTACAATTGGCCCCCCAATCGATGGGCCAACCTCGCTTTGCAAACTGGTCGCGGCTGATCGACAACGCACTGATCGCCGTCGCCGTCGAAAGGGCCGATGTCGACAATGCTCCCGCCCAATGATCCGACGACCCCTTGAGCTTGACCAAATCGCATCGCAATCGATCGATGGCCCGTTCCAGTCTTTCTTTCGACATCGGCAGATTCTTTTTAAGTGAGTGGAATCCGCAGTCCGTCATAGGCCAGTCGCACATTCGACGGGAACTTGCTGTTCGCCAACTCATAGTCCAAATCGTGCGAAAGATGGGTTAAATACGTCATCTTCGGCTTGATCCGCTCGACCACCGACAACGCTTCGTCGACCGAGAAATGTGTTGGGTGAGGTGTGTAACGCAATGCGTCGAGTACCAAGCAATCCAAATTCTGAAGAAGACCTAAACTCGCATCCGAGATGAAGTTGGTATCGGTGCAATAGGCAACATTGCCAATTCGAAATCCCAGCACGTTGCAATTGGGACCATGTACCATCGGGATCGGTTGCAACCGCGTTCCCAAAGTCTCAAAGCTTTCGGTCTCGATGCGATGGAATTGCAACTGCGGAGCGGCCGCCGCGTGTGTCGGCTCTCGCCGATCAAATGCATAATCAAAAACAGTCCGTATTCTCCGCTCGACCAACGCCGTGCAATAAAGAGGAACGGGATGACCCAGCACAAAAGGAAACAATCGCAAGTCATCTAGTCCATGCAAGTGATCCGCATGCTCGTGCGTGAAAACGACCGAATGAACCATCCCGATCCCTTCTCGCAATAGCTGATGCCGCAGGTCGGGCGATGTGTCAAAGAGCAAATTGCCGCCCGGTAAACCAAGGATCGCACCCGATCGGGTCCGGTTATTCCTCGGGTGAGTACTGGTACAAACGGGGCAATCGCAACCGATTGCAGGCACGCCCACACTCGTACCGGTCCCCAGCAAAATCATCTGCCCCTTGAAATCGATCGATCGAAACCGTCTTTCCACTGCTGCTTGCCCTAATCGTGAGGATTGTTTCCTACGCAGTGTACTTGAATTCTCCGACAACCCCAAGCCGAAGCCATTCGCCCCTACAATCCGAACTTTTCTGAATCGACTCTTTTTTGTTCATGCCATGGCCGATCATCCAAAATTCAGCGAAAGAGCACCAGGATGCGAATTCGGTAAACTTTGTCTTCCTAGCGTAAGGATGCCGCGAAAGAAGAGCCCGATTTGAATCGTTTGAGGCATCCTATCTCATGGCGAAAAAAACCAATCGAAACGACCAGCCTCCCGCCAAAGCTTCCCCGTCGCGACCCGTTCTCGAAGACAACGGACGACAACCGCGCATCGTCGGTTGGCTCGTTCTTATTGTCGGAGGATTCAGTTCCTGGTATTGGTATAGGCCGCTGCCCGACTCGGTTCATCAAACCGTGCATGCGACGGGCCCTTCCTCGTGGGCTTCCTCGAAATCCGGACCCAATAGCCTATGGACGGACCAAACTCTGATTCTGCCAAGCACCGAAGAAAAAATCGACGCTGCCTCGCTGCCCCTCATCGAATCATCCTCTCAAGCAAACGACGATTCTCAGCTCGTCGGCTCGCCCAAAGTGACGCTCGTCCCTTGGAACGATGTTCATGTCAATATTCGCGATGTGATCAAAACGGAACGTGTTCCTCTGGTTCCCGTCACTCCTGACTTCCAAAAGGAAACGCTTGCAGATGCCCCGCAGCCCTGGACTCCAGACCAGCAACTGTCCAATCGGGCAGGCGCTGCCACCGAGTTCAAACCCAAGTGGCCCGATGCCGGATATATTCCCCAACAGAAACTTCAAAAAGAACAACGCCGCGCTGCGACTCAAATCACCACTCCCATCCCAAAGCTACTGGAAACGGGCATGAAGTCGATTCGACCCGACGAAACCGAGAACCTGCCTCAATCCAACGTCTCCGCGCAGCCGCCCCGTCAACCCCAGTTCATCCGACAACCTCGCTCTAGCAACTGATCACCGTACAACTGATCACTGAACTCCCTGGAAACCAATGACCGAACCTGTTCCCAACTACCAGTTGCTCGACTTTGGCTCCGGCCGCAAACTCGAGCAAATCGGAAATTTGGTAGTGGACCGACCTTGCCCGAGCGCTAATGCCGCCAAGAAAGACACGCGACTGTGGTCGAAAACCGACCTGTCTTTTTCACTTCGCGATGATAACAAGTGGTTTCCTCAGACCCAAAAGGCGGCCGACTCGCTCGCTCATTTCGGGCAATGGGTTTGCCATTGCGAACGCGTTGCCATGCTGCTCAGAACCACGCCTGCGGGACACGTTGGCATCTTTCCCGAACATTGGAAGCATTGGCCATGGCTTCTAGAGCAACTAACGCCCAGCGAGCAAGCGGTTTCCTCGCCTCCTCGAGTCCTCAGCCTGTTTGCTTACACCGGCGCGACGACCTTGGCGCTCGCACTGGCAGGGTGCCAGGTAACGCATCTCGATGCTTCCAAACCGACCGTGGCGTGGGCTCGCGAAAATGCAATGCATTCACACCTGCAGGATGCAGGCATCCGCTGGATCGTCGATGACGTAACCGCGTTCGTCAAACGCGAACTCAAACGCAACGCCCGTTACGATGCCATTATTCTCGACCCACCCACCTACGGGCATGGTACGAAAGGCTCCCGCTGGGAAATCCACCGGCACCTGCTGCCTTTGCTTCAAGATTGTTGGCAATTGCTATCGGAAAAACCAAGGGCTGTCCTGCTTTGCGGCCACTCTTCTCATATCGCCATTCGCGATGTCAACAAAGCCATCCAGTCGCAACACGGGACCAATGCGACGTCGAATTGCGAAATCATCCAAGCAAATTTGATCGACACCTTCGGGCGCAAACTCGATTGCGGATTTGCTGCCCGATATTCGTTTCCCCCGTCTTGAGATACACTATCGGATGCACTCAGAACGCACTCGTTCTGCGCTTTGCCTACACGCGATTTTGCATCCAAGGAGTGGTCTGTGGCTCGCAACGAACAACTGATTCGCCAACATAAAATAATTCAAATCCTCGAACGGAGACGATACGGAGCCACCCTCGAAGACCTTCGCGATTCGGTGGTCCAAGAACTCGGTATCGGAACCCTGCACGTGCGTAGCATTCGACGCGATATCGAAGCCTTGCAAGCAGCCGGGATGGCCATCATCACCGAAGAATCCCAAACCGGCAAAGTCTGGAAAATGAGTCGGGTTGAAAAGGGCCTCCACAAAATTGCCATCACCGCCAGCGAATTGATCTCGCTTTCCATGGGCCGAGATCTCCTGTTGCCCTTGGTCGGAACTCAATTCTGGCAAGGGATCGAAGGGTTCTGGAACAAAGTCCGCGAACAACTTCCCACCGGTGTTTGGGATCACTACCAACGCTATCGCCGAACCCTCCGAGTCCTCGGAGTCCCAGCGAAAACCTACGAGAAACAACAAGGCATCCTCAAAACCATCAATCGAGCGATCCAAGAGCATCGGAAACTGGAAATTGAATACGAGTCGATCGGAAAACCGATCTCGACCCGATGGCTCGAACCCTATGGCTTGGTGATCTACCAAAGCAGTATCTACGTGGTCGCAATCGAATCCGGTAAAAACGAAGATGCCGATCCGGACGAACGGCTCCGCCATTGGAAATTGGATCGATTCAGCAAAGCGACCGCGCACGACCAATGGTTCAAAGTGCACGAGGACGTCGACCTCGAACACCATCTGGGAAAGAGCGTTGGAATTTTCAGCGGCGGGGAAAAACCCGTCACCTACACCATTAAACTTTCCAGGAATGCCGCCCGCTGGATCCAAGAAGAGCCATGGCACGCCGACCAACGATTAGAATTTGAATCCGACGGTTCGTGCATCATGAAAGTGCCGGCCTACCATCCCATGGAAATCATCCCAAACGTCCTCAAATTAGGTAACGAAGCACAACTGCTCGAACCTGCAGAAGGCCGCAAGGAAATGAAAAAAATAGTGCAGCAACTTGCCAAAGATTACTTGTAAGGCCAAAGCTTGGTGCCTCTGCTTCGTCACACTGCCCCCCGCAACACTTACCCCTCCATTCTCAAATCCCATGAAACCCATCGTTCAAATATCTCTCGATTTGACCAACATTGACGAAGCCCTGGAGACGGCCGCGATGGCGATGAGAGCCGGAGTGGACTGGCTCGAAGCGGGCACTCCCTTGATCCTCGCCGAAGGGCTTCACGGAATTCGAGCCCTTCGCGCTGCCTTCCCGACAACACCTATCATCGCGGATCTAAAAACGATGGATGGAGGTTACTTAGAAGCGCAGATGATGGCCGGCGCCGGCGCCACCCACGTCGTGGTCATGGCCCGAGCCCACGAAGAAACCATTCGATGTGTCGTAAAAGCGGGCAAAGATTTCGGAGTGAAAGTCATGGGGGACAACATGGTCTGCCCCGATATGGTCGCAGGCGCCAAATGGCTTGAAGACCTCGGTTGCGACTATGTGATCCACCATATCGGCTACGACGAACGCCGTGGCATCGCTGCTCGCGGCCATCGTATGCCCAGCCCACTCGATCAATTGCGAGAAGTCGCTCAAGCAGTCACCGTCCCCGTCCAAGCGGTCGGTGGCTTGACCTTGGAACAAGCGATCCAATGCCCCGCCTACGGAGCTCCCCTGGTCGTTCTCGGTGCGCCCTTGACGATCGATGCAGATGCGTTCAAAACCGCCAGCGGTGACCTCGAAAGCTCCCTGAGAATGATCTGCGACGCGATTCGCAAATCCGCCGCTTAAGCATCTCTCCAACCCATCTCACTTCTCCCCTGCGATTGTAAAATATGAAGTCACCTGCCGTTGTAAACTACGCTCCCGAAAAACACTCCGTCGAAATCCGCGAAATCGACCGACCGGAAATTGGTGACGAGGACATCTTGCTCGAAGTCGCCAATGTCGGTGTCTGCGGCAGCGACCTACACCAATGGACTGCTGATCACTCCTGGCCCGTGAACTACCCCGTCGTGCTCGGTCACGAGTTTGGGGGCACGATTGTAGAAATAGGAAAACGTGTCGAGGGCTGGCGAGAAGGAGACCGCGTCGTCAGCGAAACGGCCGCAATCGTCAGCCCCAACAACCCCATGACCCGACAAGGGATGTACAACCTCGACCCAACGCGAAAAGGATTCGGTTATGGCGTCAACGGGGCAATGACTCGATTCGTTCGTGTTCCCTCTCGCATTTTACATCGTGTTCCGGACAATTTACCGTTCGAACAAGCGTGCTTGACCGAACCATGCTGCGTTGCCTACAACGCGGTCGTTCGTAACGCCCGCATCGAGCCGGGAGATCGAATCGTGGTGCTAGGACCCGGCACCATCGGAATCTTGTGCGCAGCGATGGCCCGCCTATGCGGCGCCCAAGTCGCATTGGTCGGCTTGGAACCCGATAGGCACCGATTGGAGATCGCCAAACAGTACGGCTGCGAAGCGATCATCGGCGACGCCAAAGCTTGGGCGATGCAACGCGACGGACTCGGTGCAGATGGAATCATCGATGCCGCTGGTGCAAGCATCACACTAAA
Source organism: Pirellula sp. (assembly GCA_031412875.1). GTDB lineage: Bacteria > Planctomycetota > Planctomycetia > Pirellulales > Pirellulaceae > JBKCUI01. Next base: position 9,602 of record JANODW010000484.1, read on the forward strand.
AATCGCATTGGATCTGGTACGGCCCGCAGGCTGGATCAGCAAAGTCGGCTGGGGACCTCAACCGCTAGGATTCAACTTGGACCAACTCGTTCAAAAAAACGTAACCCTCCAAGGCAGCTTCAGCCACCATTGGGCGATCTGGGAACGGGTGATCGCGCTGCTCTCCAGCGGCCAACTGAATATCCAACCCATCATCGGTGGCGTCTGGCCTATCGCGCAATGGCACGAAGCGTTTGAAAAAATGCACTCAGGCGCCGTCGTCAAATCCGTCCTATCGCCCAAGTAGGTCGCTCTTGCCGAGAGCGACTTGGCACTCTAGAAAGACCCAACGCCGCCAAAAAATCTTAGAGGGCGAATATGAATATTAGGGAGCAGCAGTCGCCAGTAGGTCGCTCTTGCCGAGAGCGACTT
>JANODW010000485.1:0-1115 GCA_031412875.1 Pirellula sp.
GACGTAGCTTCCACCGAGATAGACTCGGTGGAGAGCCAGCAACGGAATCAAGCCAATGTAGCTGCCAATTGTTGCCTCCATCGGGTCGGGCCCGAATGGAAGGCTCGCATTTGCAGTGCTCGATTGACAGCAATTGCGAAAACACAAGCATTCGCAATTGTCAGGCCGAATTTTTGCTTACGCTGAAAGCGTTCGACAACCTAGCCCAGGGTTGACGCGCAAGCGGCGCACACTGGGTTCGCAACGAACGTGATGCCACCAACCCCAACGGGGTTGAACATATGTCGCACGGGATGAACGCTCGGCACGTAGGACATTATCCGCAGGAGAAAACCATCCATGTTGTTGGACCCCGATGGGGTCCCGCGCATCTCGTGGCGTTGGGCCCAGGGTGCGCCGCGTTCGCGGCGACCCTGGGCTCTGTTGTTAAACCGTTTCACGGTTTTAAACACAGGTGCGTCGCCTTTGTGCCCACCTTTTTGTCCAAGCGTCATTGTGTTGCAGCGAGACAACCAAGATCATACAATGCTTGATGACAGTACTCGAAGCGATGGACGTGCGTACTGGAAATGTGTTGAAGACCATTGGGAGCGACTCCCACCCATATAGCTCTTAGCCAGAGGCTTGGTATCGATTTTGCAGCTTGGCTATAAGGGTTGGCTCGCTGACTTGAAGGGCCTGGTTGAGGCGTACACAGAATGATAGTGAAGATGAAAGGCAGGGGCTAGCTACCGCGCCCTGAATGGTATTTAGCCCCGAAAGATGGTAACTGTTGGAATCTGCCCAAGTTGGGGCCATCGACCCTCAAGTTCTTCGATTCCACCGACAACCGCCAATGATTGCAAACGGTCGTTGCGTTACCGTTGGGTTCATCCCAGCGGGACGATAATTGACGGCTACAAAAACGGTTCCACCGTTTCGCTCTCCATCGGTTTTATACCGGTGGAAGCAACGTCGCATCCCGACCGACGTTGCTTCCACCGAGATGAACTCGGTGGAGAGCCAAACAACGGAATCAAGCCAATGTAGCTGCCAATTGTTGCCTCGATCGGGGCAGGCCCGAATGGAAGGCTCGCGTAGGATTCGTGTTAGCTTTTTACTCCATTACGACAGAG
>JANODW010000486.1:0-2568 GCA_031412875.1 Pirellula sp.
GTCGGGCGTAGTAGGGCTATTAGCTCGCCGCGAAAAAGCTAAACTCAAGGCATGAGCGACGAAACCACAACCTCCAACTCCCCCGAACGATTGCTGGTTGATAGTATTCGCGCAGGCAATACCGAAGCTTGGCAACAATTGATCGACCGGTTTGAAGGGCGCCTTCTAGCCTTTGTTGGGTCGCGACTGATCGACCGCTCGCATGCAGAGGACATCGTTCAAGAAACGTTTGTTGGATTCCTGAATAGTTTGCCCAACTTCGATTGCCAACGACCGCTGGAAAGCTACCTGTTCTCGATCGCTGCATACAAACTGACCGATCATTTGCGTCGGGAGGGACGACGGCATACTCTCGCTTTCTATACCGGTGACGATTCCAGCGACGGTGCCCAGCAAGTGCCTGGTGCCATGCGAGCCGTCAGCAGCCTCGCTCAATCCGTCGAACGGCGAGACATCGAGGAGTTGGCGTTGGTCGAGGCGCTCAAAGACCAAATTGGAAAATGGCAATCCAAAGCAGACTGGGCCAAGTTGAAATGCATTGAATTGCTCTTCGTGGCAGGGATGGGCAACAAAGAAACCTCGGAGCTGCTGGGCATAACGGAACAGCAGGTCGCGAACTACAAGTCCGATTTTGTTCTTCGGTCCAAGACGCTCATCAGTCGTATGGCCAATCGAGATTCCTTTCCGGAACTCGGGTAGAGCGATTCCTCGTTCCCACGTTGGGCGATCTTTTTTGTGGCTAACGGTCATTCACCCCACCTTGGTGGGTTGCGCTGAGTGAGCGAAAATAAAAAAGCCCTGTCTTGCTACCAAGGCAGGGCTTTTGTTTTCGTTGGAGAACAACCGATTGGCTATTCGGCCATCGAAACTTTCGTACGTGCTTCTCGCAGCCCGCGGCTGAGTATGTCCCTTAGCAAAGGCGAATAGTCTTCGTATCTCGCTTCGTCTGCAGGGCCGTCCGCATACTGGTAAATCGCGTCGCGAGGCTTGGCCCCAAGCGCAATCAATGTGCTCGACACAGTGCCGTAGTCTGCACCACGCAACACCATGTTCGCACGTCCAGTCGGCGAGGGTGATCTCGCAAACACTTTGCTAGCAACCGCAAGGAACTTCACCGGAGAGTCCAGCGTTTGCAGAGTCAACAGTCGATTAGCCAATTGAACACGTTCATCTCGGGGGTCGTTTAAATTGCGACCTCCAATGATATTCAGCCCAGATTGCATCTCGATGACCTCATTTTCCGTCTCATGGTGAATTGCAAACCCCGCATTGCGGTCTACAACGATGAGGTTGCAGGCTTCGAATTGGTGTTTGTCAAACTCCTCCAGGATGCGTTCGAGGGCTGTTCGCGAGCAAGTTGCCTTGAGGGCTTCCTTGCATAACAGTCCACGGGAACGATTGCTGCCAAGAGGCTCCATGGTGCGGCGATTGCAGATGCCTACAAAGATGCCGTGCTGATTTACTCCCAGCCATGTTCCACCATTGCGTTGATCGGTGGGGCATAGGACACGCGGCTTGCCCGACTGTATCGCGGGGGCCGTGCTTCTTCTGTCAAAAAACTCCTCTCGATTAGCAGCGACTAGGATCGGACTTTCGGAAACCACGCGATATTGAATGGCTAGTAAGCACATCGCAACATCAGCACTTTCTATGGTTGGAGTTTACGAATCGAGCCGTGCGTAAAGGCAAAAAATCACACATACAAAGTGCAATCCTGCGGCTCGCAAGTCTCCACAATTTAACGTCCCCCTATGCCACTAGTCACCCCCCAAAAGGACCTGTAAGCATAAAATGTTGAATACTTGTTAATTAAATTAGGGGGCCTTATCAATTTGGCAGCGTTCAGTTCGCCTCTTTTGCCCAATCGGCAGAGATTGGCGACATTCCGGAAAAGGACTTTGCTGATATACTCTGGCAAACAAACGATTCGCAGGCCTAGGACGAACCGACGCTCGCCTGAACGCCTCTGCGTCGCTTCCAGACGACGCTTTTCACCTCCATTCCTAATCTTGACTCCCATCGTATCCACCATTACCGCAGAGAATTTCGTGAGTCAAAGTGGCCGGAGTCGTGTCGGGCGCTGCCCTGGAGTGTCGATCGTTGCGACAGGATCGTATGTTCCTGATCAGATCGTGACCAACGAGGATCTGTCCTCATTAGGGTGCGATAGCGATTGGATCGTCAAACGGACGGGAATCGTCCAGCGGCGCTATGCGAGCCAAGATCAAGCGTCGAGCGATTTGGCTTACCAAGCAGCGCTGCGTTGCTTGGAACGTGCAGAAATAGATCCGACGGAAGTCGATCTGGTGGTATGCGCGACGATGACTCCGGATCACGTGACCCCCTCGACCGCCTGTTTGCTTCAAAAGCGATTGGGCTGCATTGCACCGTCTTTTGATGTCAGCGCTGCTTGCTCCGGGTTCATGTACGCATTGGTTACTGCCGCTCAGTTCGTTCGCTCAGGATCGGCGAGAAATGCGTTGGTGGTGGGGTGCGAAGTGATGAGTCGAACCGTCAATGCCCACGACATCAAGACGTATCCATTGTTTGGCGATGGCGCTGGGGCCG